>JAYTTC010000147.1:0-8764 GCA_043745255.1 Verrucomicrobiales bacterium | reverse complement strand
AAATTCCCTCCCCGGGTCGAAAACGGGCAGGGCCGGGTTTAGCCGCGAAAAGGCGCAAGAGACGCAAAAAAGACGGGGCCACTTGGGAGGGGACTCATCCTCCAAAACAGGAACCAACCCTGCACGGGCTTTTGTTCGCACTCCGTGTGCTCCCTATGGGGTGCCCTGCTTCTGTAGCGTTGTCCGTATCGGACGATACGGCGGGGATGGGCCGATACGGCCCACACTACAGAACTGCAGTCCGGCTTCTGTAGCGTCGTCCGTATCGGACGATACGGCGGGGATGGGCCGGTACGGCCCACACTACAGAAGACAACCCACGCAACGGAGAGGACCCGAAGTTCCGACAACAAGATCGAGGCCTTATTGTCCAAGGGCACCCCTTGCGAGTGATCAGCGAAGAGACGGAAGTGTTCACTCCTGGCTCGACCCCTCAGGATCGAGATTGCCGGAGGCCCTTACCCGGTGATGGCTCGTGGCAATGAGCGAAGGGACATCTTCCACAAGAAATCGGATTCCCTGTTGTCCCCGCGAGGGGCGAATTTAGCCGCGAAAAAACGCTAGAACGCTGAACCTGGGGGACCGTTAAGGAACGGGTGGGGTGACCACTCGATAGAACCGGCGACTTGCTCCACTGGCGTCCGCCACTTCCACCTCTCTTCCTGTGGGCTGAGATGCGACGTCTGATAGCCGCTTCCAGACTGGAGAGTCGATGCTGTCGCGGTATTGGATGGTATAGGCCTTGTCGGCGGCGGCATTGAATCGGAGGAGCACTCCGAGGGTATTGGGAACCACGCTCAACCGAAGGACGCTGCTGGGATCCTTTGGATCGGTACCTCCAAGGAACTCCTGCAGATTGGTCTGACCATCCCCGTCGGGATCTTGACCGGCATCACTCGCGAGATTCTTGTTCAGGCCATGGAGATCCTCCCACGCGTCTGGCATGCCATCTCCATCACTGTCCGGAACGGCCACCGTGAGGGTGGCCATGCTCCTGGTGATGGACCCGCTCGCGTTTCCGATCACCACTGTAAAGGCACCCGCATCGTTGGTGGAGAGATTGGCGAGCGAGAGGCTCAGGTTTGTTTGGTCTCCGATCGCCACGCCTCCCTTGCGCCATTGATACGCGAGCGGTAGAGAGCCGCTGGCGGTAACGCTCAGCAGGGTGCTTGTTCCTGGAGCATTCGTTCCGCTGGCAGGTTGGATTCCGATCGTTGGAGCGAGCGGAGTGCTGGTGCCGTAGAGCTCGGCGTCGAAGCTCAGATCACTGCTGGTAAGCACCTGCTGGTGGATTTCCACCGCGAGCACGTTGAGACCCGAGACCAGCAATCCGTGATCCACGGTGTTCGTGGTGAAGGCGGACTCGGCCGCGCTACCGATGCTGACCACGGCTAGACTGGTATAGCCTATTGTTCCCGAGGGCATGTTGTCTCGGACGATCTCCGTTCCATTCAGGTAGGCCACCATCCCGTCATCACGGATGAATCGCAGCGCTAGCTCACTCACGGCCGAGGGGTCACCGATGCGGAAGGTGTATCGGAAGTAGTAGGTGGGGTACTTGTTATTGCTGTCCGGACCATAGTCGAGGGGGGTGGATTCATCACCCTCGTCAGGGCTGTAGCCGAGCTGAGCCAAGCCAGTCTTCCAGGCGGTGTCGTCGAAAGAGCGCGCTTTCCATCCGGTACCGAGATCGATTCCCAAGTCATGGTATTTCCAAGCACCGCCGAGCGGCACTAACGAGAGAGGTTTGGTGATGATATTCGTGATCGTCACGTTCACCAAAGCGGAGACAGTGCTCACACTCAGATTGTCGGTGGCGATGGCCTTTAATACATGGGGACCGGGTGCTGGATTGCTCCACGCCGCCGAGTAAGGCGATGAGGTGTCGATTCCGATGGAGGCGTCATCCACGAAAAACTCCACCTTCATGACTGTTCCATCTTCGTCTGCGGCAATCGCGTCGAGGGTGACGCTGGGAGGGGACACGAACACTGCATTGTTGCTGGGGGCTGACAGAGAGACGGTGGGTGCGAGGTTTGCTTTCACGATCACGTTCACTGGCGCGGAGGTTCGGCTCAACCCCAGCGTGTTCACGGCCACTGCGGTCAGTGTGTAGCTGCCTGCGGGCACGGAGGTCCACTCGAAGGTATAGGGGGGCGTGAGATCTTCGCCGAGTTGGGTGGCATTCCTGAAAAATCGCACTCGCGAGACCCCGTTCTCGGCGTCGGTCGCGTTGGCTGCGAGTGCGATGGTGGCCGGCGCGAAGTAGGAGCTGTTGTTTGCAGGACTGGTCAACGTGACGCCCGGCAGAAGCGGAGACAGAGTTCCGGACAACTCGAGATCGAAACTGATGTCGGAGCTTGCGATTCCTCCTTGATGAATCTCCACTGCGAGGAGGTTGTTTCCCTCCTTCAAAAGGGCAGGGGACACGCTCCCACTGTAGAATACCGACGTCTCGTCCGTTCCTCCCACCGTGGTGGAAGCGAGTGTGGCGGGTGTGATTGTGCCCTCTGGCATATTGCTTCGAAACACTTCTATCCCGTTCAAATAGACCACCGCACCGTCGTCGCGGAGGACCGAGACCCGCAGGCTCAGGTAGCGGCTTGGGTTGCTGATCGGGAACGAACGGCGAAACCAAGTGGTGATGTATTTGTTGGCAGCGTCGGGCCCGAACTGAACGAGCGTGGCTTCATCGCCATCGCCGTAGCCGAGCTGGCCCGGACCGCTCTTCCACGCGACATCATTGAAAGAGGTTTCGATCCAGGTGGGGCTAGGGGCTGTTCCTGTGTCGAGATATTTCCAGATCGATCCCTTGCTGATGGCGGTGATAGGAGTGGGAGCGTTGACAGCCACTTGCACTGGATCCGAAACCGCGATGCTAAATCCGGTGTCATAGGCCCGAGCGGTGAGCGTATGGGAACCCGACGGCGCATTGGACCAGACCAGGCTGAATGGCGCGATCGCGTCCTCGCCGATCTTCACGCCGTCCGCGTAAAACTCCACCTTGCTGACCGTTCCATCACTGTCCGTCGCGTTCGCTTCTATCGTAATGTTGGCCGGGGGAGCGTAGATGGATCCCTCGATTGGGCTGGTGATGCTCACCACCGGGGCGACGTTCGGCAGATTGGCTTTGCCCGGTGTGATACCTGAAACAAACCAATTGGTCGGATCATCCCCGTAGGCGTTTGAGATCAGTCGCTGAAGCGACGGACCGCTTCCGTCGGCGACCACCGGCCAGGGGGCTTTGTCGTTATAGCGCACGGCGTCGACGATGAGATAAGGCACCAGATTAGTGTTCGGGGGGTCGGGCCGCAGCAGTTCGAGCCGCTCGCCGCTGTCCTGCAGACTGCCGAGGTAGGGTCCGAAAATTTGAGCCGCCGCAGGCACGCCATACTTGGACCGGAAGGCTGACGGGTCGATGGGGGAGAGAATCAGGTAGCCTCCTGCTGGAACGGTGACGTTTTGGGGGAAGGTGTAGCCGAGCCCGCTGATTTTCCACGTGTTGGTCGACGCCGCTGGATCGAACAGGGTCACATTCGTGCTGGCGATGTTGCGTAGCTCGATGAACTCATCGAAACCGAGGGGCGGGTTATACTGAATCTCGTTGATCACCACCGGTCCGATGCGCGGACCTGAGTTGCCGGCACCAAAGGTTTTCGAGATCTGCATCGGAAAATGCTCCTCGCCCTGGCTGTTGATGTAGCGGCCGATGCTGACTCCGTTCTGAGTGGCCGGGAAAACGACTCCATGGCTGTAACCGGTCAGATTGGTATTGGCGTCGGCGGAGACCAGGTAGACCTCATCGCCAATCGAGCTGAGCCGGAAGCTATTGCTGGAGGTGGGATCGGCGTTGAAAGCGGTCTCGTCGAAAATCTTGTATCCTCCGGCGGGTAGAGTGGTGTTCGCTGGGATGCGAAACTTTCTCAGGTTTCCCACATCATCCGAGAGCAGCCAACCGCCGATATTGGCCGGCGACGCGGTGGGATTGTAGAGCTCAATCGCATCCACCTCTGGCAAGTCGGTATGCGCGAGAATCTCGTTGATCAGCACGTGGGGGATGTTCGGTTCAGGGTCATCGGCCCCCGGGCTGCCATAAACCTGCGCGCTGGCTCGCCAGCTTGTTCCTTCGTCTGAATTTCTGGTTGGGTTGGGAGAGATTGGAACCAGCGAGAATCCGTACCCATCCGGTGCCACCGGCCAGGGTGCCTTGTCCCCATAGGTGACAGTGAACACAGTGCCGCCGAGCGTATGCTTGAGCCGGATTTGTTCGCCCGCGTTGTCGAGCTTTCCTGTGAAGCTCCCTCCCACCGTGACCCCAGGATAGCGGGTCGCAAACGCTGCGGGATTCCTTACCATCACGAAGAATTTCCCTGGACCGAGGGCGGTGCCGGTAGGGAAGCTAAAGCTGACGCCGTCGCTGAAGGCGAGGCCGCTGAGGGCGATCGAGTTGGCGGTGGTGTTTTTGAGTTCAATGAATTCAAACTCGTCGCCCAGCACCAGCGCGGTGCCTGGCGGATTGTACATGATTTCCGAAATGGCGAGCCCATCGAAGTTCTGGAGAGGGTAAAAGGTCGTTTCCACAATCGCGCTCCAGACGGTGCCATCTTTGATCCTAGCGCGAACCGTGCGAGCGGTGTTGAGCACGATGGGCAGTGAGTAAACTGCCGCCGTGGGGTTGATGCCACCTCCTCGGAGCCGCGGATCCGTACCGTCCAAGGTGTAATAGATTGTTCCGGTGGCGTTGCCGTTCGCCAGGGTGAGGTTGTAGCCGAAGGGCACGAGTCCGCCGAACTGGCTGAAGGTCGGAGCACGCAGGTTGGGGAAAACGCCGTCGCCTCTCAACTGGCTGAGGACGATTGTTCCGCGAGCCGGAAGATAGCTGTTGCGAACATTGTTGTAGGCGCTCAGCCAATCGTCGCGAGTGATCGGCGTTCCGGAGCCGCGTTTTGCGTCGCCCCAGCGGGCGGACTCGGGCACCAGAGCCCGGAAGATCTCGTTGGTTCTGGTGTCGAGACGAAGCTGGGCGTTGGAAACGGTCAGCGCGCCGCCATTGAAGAAATGCTTTTGAATGCGGTCGGCGCAGAGAGTTCGAAACTCCGCGTTCGCCCACAGCCGGGTGTAGAGATACTGCGGATTACTCTTCGAGAAATCGCTCCCTTGGGTCGGGTCGCCTGAGGCGTAAGGCCCGCTGCGATC
Source organism: Verrucomicrobiales bacterium (assembly GCA_043745255.1). Lineage (GTDB taxonomy): Bacteria > Verrucomicrobiota > Verrucomicrobiia > Limisphaerales > UBA11320 > UBA11320. The sequence continues at coordinate 3,568 of JAYTTC010000147.1, read as the reverse complement.
CTCATTCACGTTAAGCAAGGTGTGCTCGGCGTCATGGCTCATGAATCGAAAGCCTCCGTGCGCGCCGGTGCGATCACGAATTCCGAACCAATTGTTGGGAGAGCTGTTCCCTAGGAAATTCGAGATCGGCGCGTCCAGATTGCCGCCGTAGATGATCACCAGCATGTAGTCGATCAGATTGGGGACATCGAGGAGGTTCTCGAAGGCGGGATTCGACGTTCCATCGGGATTCAATCCCTGAATCTTGTAGTAGGCCGCGTCCGAGCTGAATCCGGTCACGGCAGCCTGCCAGAGCCGATGCCAGGCATCGGTATTTCCGCCGGTAGCGTAGATGGTGTAGCCCTGGTCTGGCCCTACCTTGATGGTGTCGTAGTCGTCCTGAACTCCGCCAAGATAGGTTTCGCCGAAGGACGCCTCCGCTCTCTCATCGGTGTTGTACAGGCCCCAGTAGACTCCGTTGAGGTACAGATGAAACCAATCGCCTCGTTCTCCCAGGTTGCCCATGGCGAGCTGGGTGTCGCGGCTAAACTGGTCGCGAAGAAAGATACTTCCGGGGTCGCCTTGAAAGGCCCAGGAGTAATTCTGAGTGGTGCGCAGATCGAATTTGTCGAACACATTCGCTCCCTTTGAACCGAAGACCGGGTATTTCAGTGGCGCGTTTCCGTACTCCGATCGAAAGAAAAAACGGAAGGCATGCTTTGGATTGTCGGTGCTTCGGCTGAATCCGCCGCGCACCCGGATACCGCAGTTCTCATGGAATCCTTTGCTGCCATCGGGCTGGATCAATTCGAGCGAGCAGAGGCGTTCCCAGTCAATGGTATCGCCGCTCGGGACGGCGTAGATGCCGGTGCTGGGATCGAAGAGATCTTTCAGGTTCATGACCACCGAGAAGGTGGGAATCGACTTCAGGTCCTCCTTGATCTCGTTCTTCCATGCGGCGTTGTTCACGATGTCAGGATCCATTCCATAATCATAGATCTGTCCGCCGCTGGTGCGAGGCGCAGGCCATCCCGCTCCAGGTGCGGCACCCGTCGGCGATTGTGTGATGACATCGCTCACGAAGAGGTAAGTATGGGTGTCGACATCGGAGGAGGTGAAACCGGTCTTGAAGGCGGCGGCGCGGAGGGTCGAGGTTTTAGTGATCGGGATGGGTGTGGAGTAGGGGGTCCCGTTGGAAAGGGTGGGGAGAGTGCCGTCGAGTGTGTAACGGATGTTCGCTCCGGGAGTCAGGCAGGTGAGGGTCACGTTGAAGTTCGTCTCGTAGAACCCTCGATCATGGCTGAAATGCGTGTCGCCGACTTTGCGATAGATATTCGTCGAATTGAACGTGCCAGGGCTCGAGGTCGCGAAATAGTTATTGGTGAGTATCTGGGTGCGGAACTCCGCGAGCTCGCAGAGGAAGAGTAGGTCGCTATCGCTGGCAGTTTGATTCAGCGCTTGAATCGCGAGCACGTTGTTGCCGGTGTTGAGCAGCCCGAGGCTGGAGCTCAAGTCGAGGGTCTCGTAGGTGACCGCCTGGGCATTCGGTCGTTCCGCCGTCGCCACGGAGTTGTAGGCGAGTGTCAGCGGTGCTTGACGCGAAGCGACTAGATTGCCGTTCAGAAAGGCAGCAAATCCGTCATCGTATTTGACCTTGAGCGTGAGGGTGGAAAGCGATCCTGGGTTGCTCACGTTAAAGGCGTAGCGGAGGTATGCGTCGGCTGATTTGCCGTACATCGCGGAGAGCAGGTCCGTTTTGATGAAGCTTCGATAGCCCGTCGCCTGACCCGTCGGCAAAGAACGCACTGCCAGCCCGCCGCTCCCTGTGTCGCCCACCAGACGGAAGCTCGTCGAATTCCACGCCCCTTGGGCACCCTTCGCCGCGAAGAGCTCGAGCGCCGAGCCGCCCCCACGTTCGTAGAAAACCAAACGGAGACTGTAGTCGCCAGGGGCGGCAAAATTAAATTGGGCGAGAGTGTCGCTCGCACCGCGCGGGTCGGGGAAACTCGAGGAGAAGCTCCCGACGTTGAGACGAAAGCCGTCATCGCTGTTCACTCCGAAGGTCCAGATGCCGGCGGTGGGAATGGTGACCGTGCCGGTGGCCTCCACCACGAAGTCCTCAATGTCGGTGACTAAATCAAAGCCGGGAAATGGAAAGTCGGATCCGTAGTTCCCCACGCCGCCGCTGTTAAAGTAGTTAATGACGTTTCGGTTTTCGGAATACACCGCCATCTGCTGCGCCGGTGTGGCGATGACCGTGTCCGCTGCAGCGAGGCTTCCCACCAGAACATTGGCCTTGAAGTTCTTCACCGAAAATCCGGGTACCGATTGCTCGTATCCGACGCCATTCACTCCCGATTGCCAGGAGGTGTCGGTGAAGGCAGTCGCGGTCCAGGTGGCTCCGAGTGTGTTGTTGGACGGCACATAGACTTTCAGGGTCGTGTTGGTGGCGATGAACTGGCTGATGTCGGTCTGCTGCAGAGGGCCATAGGAAATATCGTCGTACTGCGTGGGATAGGGATCGAACAACGCGGCCAGTGAATTGTCAGGGCGAACCAGGGCGAGATACTCGCCCGCGCTGCTTAGACTGAAATTCGCGTGAAGCGGAGCGCCCGCGACCCGTCGATCCTTGGCCGATGCCCAAACCAGGAGAAATCCGCTCGGTGGAAGGTTCGTCGTCGGGAAAATCCACTTGCTGAGATTCGCAGCGTCATCGGTGAGGCGCCATCCGGCCAGATTCACTGAAGCAATTCCGGCATTGTAGAGTTCGATCCAGTCCGATGTGGCCCCATCCTCATCCAGAATGCCCGTCGCATTGCTGGCCATGAACTCGGAGACAATGACCGGCGCGCCCGCTCCGTTGGATCGGGTAGGAATCGCTGCCACAAACAGAAATACAACAAGCAGCATCCGCCACTTCAGAATGTGAGAGCTGGAAGGCAAGACTCGGCAAAACAAGTTCATAACGAAGGACGGGCGCGTGAGATTCGTAACGGGTTCGTCACAAATAGGACTGGCGACAACTTTACTACAACAATGCACAACGTGGATCGATGGATCTAGATTAACTAAAGCCTGATTCATACGGATATCAACGAAGTAGTTGTAAGTTTTTGCTAACTCCGCCATAGCGCCACGAGGGTGGCGCGGAGACACCCGCAGGTTGTATCGGCGTAAGAACGGCACGCATAAATTGGTCACTGGGGTGCCGCGTAGCCGAGGAGGGGGATTGAGACGAGGATCCGTATCCATTCACCCCCACCCGATGGATCGGGCCTTCAGCCCTCTGGCGTGTGGGTGGACGCTGCTCTGCTCCTTGGGCGTTGCCCAAGGCTGGGATGGAATGGGCCTTTGGCCCGCGGGAATTTTGATCTCCGAAGTCGCGAGTTGCGGCCGAGAACCGTCCGAATTCCTTGTCCTTTGATCTAAAATCGCAAATCCAAAATCTAAAACGCGAGCTGCCGGGGTGTGATTCAAAGTGGGTGAGAACGGAGTGTCGCAGATTCGAAGAGGTGGGGCGGGGATGGGCCGATACGGCCCACGCTACAGAAGACAACCACCGCAACGACGAGAGAACCGCAGGGACGGG
>JAYTTC010000146.1:0-8773 GCA_043745255.1 Verrucomicrobiales bacterium | reverse complement strand
CGGTCGCATGCGTCCTGGTAGCGCGCAGGGCCTCGAGCAGTTTGTAGTCTTCAGATTGAAGATTTTCCCATGCCTGGTGGGCATTCAAGAAACGCTCGCTGCCGCTGCTCTTGAGGGAGTCCTCCATGGCAACGCGGAGCATTCGACTTCGACACAGAATGCCATCAACACTGTCCCACTGAGTCTGCCAGCGCGCCTGCCAGGCCTCTCCGAGGCCTTGATGCTGACCGAAGTCGAGCGCCGACTTCAGTAGAATTGACAGCTCTCTCTCCACTTTCTTGAGAAGCTTGACGTCGGTTCGAAGGCCGACCTCCAAGCGATCCAAGATCCGTGCTTTTGTATCCTGTATCATACTTTTAAGGCTGAGTTTTATAGTTTAGAAGCGAGCCCCCGCAATACCGTGGGGCACTCGTGCAGCATGCTCAGGCGGATTGGGTGCGGAGGTCTCGCTTGCAGTGCAAATGTCCTGCGCCCCGGCCTGCCTGAAGATAACCTTAGCTCGGGTGATTTCTTCACCATCCTCCGTGTGGACGGAAATGAGAATGTTGCCCGCTTTGATCTTGCCTTCATAACGCTTGGCCTCGATCTCAGGGATGCCGAGTCCGACCAAGCCGCCCGCGATCCTTCCCAGGGTCGCACCGAGAGGCACACCACTCAGTGCATCGACGATAGGCCCGGCGGCGATGAAGGGTCCGGCACCCGGAATGGCCAGTGCGCCAATGCCTGCAATCCATCCAAAAGCCCCGCCTAACACGCGGCCTGTGCTCACACCCGCGAGCATTCCCTCGGGAGCCTTGGTATGCTTCTCGTGGGCGAAGTCGTGGGAGGCATGTTTGTCTGGGAACAGCGCCGAGATATCGCTGTTAGAGAACCCCGCCTCTTTCAGATGGTTGACCAGGATGTCGGCCTGATGACGTGAAGCGACGATACAGAATACGGATCTATTTGACATAGGTATTGGTTTCTTAGAATGGAGGATGTTACGGGCGCGTGGATGCGCCTCACTTGACTTCAAGTTGATTGTCGATCGCGGCTTTTACGTTCTGACGCCCTCGCCCGAGCCAGGTCGCGAGCCTTAACGACGTCGCTCAATCGATCCGCGTGAACGGTTGGCACGCGATGTGACTTCACAGTCTGAGACTCCGTTTTGTCAGGAAGCGTATCCTGCGCCAAAGCTGAAAATCCCAGGACCGTGGCGGTCGAGGCTAAGAGGAAAATTCTAAGGGTCCGTTTCATAATTCCATTTGTTCCAAACGTGTCCTTCGCGGAGAGGGTCGCCTCTCGGAACTGTGTGAATATAGGCTGAGGCAATCTGAGACCGCTATGGGGTGTTACCCTACTACGGTCCGTCGGTGAACTTGTCGGATCCGAGCGGAATCAAACCGTACGGGATGGGGAATACTCGGTTGGCTTACTTCCCGAGGTAGTCACTCGGGTTCCTCAATCGATCCAGTCGTTCCGACTCCAACGCTAGGCGCTCGGACTCCGCTAACCGGAGGGAAGCCCGGCGTGCCAATAGAGCCTTGGAGAGAAATACCCGACCGAGGGCTTGTCCTACTCGGTCGGTCACCGTCTGGACGGCTCCGCCCGCTCGGCACAATGATGTAAAAAAAGGGGTCATCAGGTCAGCGGCTCGGAGGTCATCAACGGGTGCTTAACGGATTTGCGGAACTCGGATGTCCCCTGAGTGGCCAAGAATTCCGAATGCCGTCAGAAGCCACAAAATGACGCAAATCACCACAACTACGTTGAGGATTCTTTTGATCTTTCCGTCCATCGGGATGTAGGTATTTATGAGCCAGAGCAAAACACCGACGACGATCAGGGTGACGACGAGCGAGACTAGTGACATGAGAATCCTTCGGTTAGATAATGTGGGGTCGTTAACATTATGCAAGGCTAACACGGCCGCCCATGGGGTGACCATGGGGTGTTCACCCCATGCTGGGTGAGGAATAGGAATTTGAGAAGTTAAAGAAGCATTCCGACAGTTGCCAACACCGTTCTCACCGTCCCCAATAGCTTATCCATCGAATACGGTTTCAGCAGTATTGCCGCAGGCTTTAGCAAAGGGTTCTTCTCGAATTCATACTCCGGCATGAGTCCCGTTGCTAAAATGACCGGCAAAGCCACCCGGGCATTGTGCAGTCTCTGGATCAACTCCACGCCAGTCACTTTCGGCATGTTATTATCGGTGATCAGGAGATCATACTTGTCAGCGATGAGGGCCTCCCAGGCTGCTGCTCCATCCTCTGCGGCCTGCACGTGGTAGCCGAAAATGACGTTGAGTTGGAGAATCGGAATGTCGTCCTCCGCGACTAGGATGCGAGGGGCGAGCCTTCCAGGCTGTTGAACGGGTATGCTAGCCGTTACCACGTCCAGCGAGATAGTGTTAGCCTGCATCCCTAAGAGTCTATCCCGAGATCTGGAGCTAGAACAATACGGTGTTTTCCCCAGCAAGAGCCGAACACAGGATAGAAACGGTATGACTGCGATGTCATTGCAGGTGGGTCGACAGCATCCTGCAAAAAGCTTACTAGAAACCTGACAAATGTGGGGTAGGGAAACACCCCATGGATACTCGGAATCGCTCCCTCTATGTTGCAGCTCGCCTGAGGGTCATTAACTACCTCAGGTAAATAAATAACGAACGGAATCAATAACTATATGACACGGACTCTACAAATGATTTGCGGCTTAGGTGCAGGCTCGCTCCTGGCTCTGACAACGCTGAGTCAGGACGCTCCAGATTTTAAATCGAAAGATTCGGATTTCGCTCGCGACCGAGTGCCGCACAGTCGACGCAACGATCAAATCAACGGCGCGGTGAACGCCAGCGACATCCTCGGAATGACGGTCAAAAATTACCAAGGAGACAAACTCGGCAAAGTGGAAGACTTGGCTGTAGATGTGGAATCAGGACGGGTAGTGCAGGTGATTCTGTCTATTGGCGGATTCATCAGCATCGGCGATACACTAACGGCAGTTCCACCAGGTGCCTTGCATCACGATGTAGCTCAAAAAGTTCTTCATCTGGATGCGGATAGAGAGAAATTGAAGAACGCTCCCAAATTCGAGATGTCGAAGTGGGCTGAATGCTGTGACTCCGAGCACTTGTCAGCCGTTTACAACCAGTACGGAGAGCAGTCCGCATTCAAGTTCATACATAGAGGGGACGATCGACTGGAGGGTCGAATCGCGAAGGAGTCGCAGGTCAACAAGGACACTCTCTCGAGCGACAGCCGATGCCTGATTCCGCTCTCGCGGCTTAACCACCTTCAGAAAGCGAGCAAACTCATCGGCACGTCAGTCGTGAACCTCCAGGAGGAGAAGGTAGGCAAAATAGACAATATCGTGGTCGACCTCGCTTCAGGTCGCATCGTAGCTGTGGTGGTTTCATCGGGCGGTTTTCTTGGGCTGGGGAACGAACTCAGTGCCGTGCCACCCACCGCACTCAAGTTCAACCCCGATCGCCAAACGTTGCAGATCGACGCCTCCAAGGACCAGATGAGCAACGCACCTCACTTCAAAGCTGACCAGTGGCCTAATTTTAGCCAGCCCAGTTATGCCGATGGGGTTTATCGATCCTATCGGGTTGAGCCCTACTTCACCACCAACGAGACAGCTCAGGCCGATAACACGGTGAAGAATGTACGGGATCGTGGCGAACGAACACTGACTCCTTTAGATCAGGGCAATAGCAAGACCGATGTGGAATGGACCTCCCAGATTCGCAAGGAAATCATGGCGTCGAAGAGCATGTCCCTCAATGCCAAGAACGTGAAAATTATCACTAAGGACGGCCAAGTGACTCTGAGAGGTCCGGTCAACACGGCTGAAGAAAAACGGCTTATCGGAGAAATCGCCAATAAGATCGCTCATTCCGAAAATGTAGACAACCAACTGGATGTCAAAGCTACCCCCAGCAGCAATAACTAACTCGGTCATTCTCAACACAATTAAAACTTAAACTTATGTCTAATAAATCTGTATTCTGCATCGCCTCTTCACGTGATCAAGCCGAACGCATTGTCGACCAATTGAAGATGGAACATTTCTCCAGCAACGACATCTCAGTGCTCTTTCCGGACAAGGGTACGACTCGTGATTTCGCCCACGAAAAGAGCACCAAAGCCCCCGAAGGCGCAGTAGCAGGTGCTGGAACGGGCGGGGTTATTGGCGGAGCATTGGGCTGGATCGCGGGCATTGGTGCACTGGCTATCCCAGGGGTCGGTCCGTTCATCGCTGCCGGACCGATTATTGCCGCCTTGAGCGGCGCTGCGGTCGGTGCCGCCGTAGGTGGCATCGCTGGGGGGTTGATCGGCCTTGGCATTCCTGAAATCGAAGCGAAACGGTATGAGGGCAAGGTGAAGGCTGGCAATCTTCTGATCTCGGTGCACACCGAGAATGGAGAGGAGATCACGAGGGCTAAAGACATCTTCACCAAGGCCGGCGCCCAGGACATTTGCACCACGGGTGAGGCGTCGGCTCCCTCAGGCGCAAAAGCAGCGGAACGCGGAGTGCGTCCGGCTCAGGGGAAGCACGCTTCAAACCTCCCTTGAAACCGCCTGCGGCTGAGAGCACTCAACCGCAGCACCCTGTAATTCAATCAATGCCTTACAAATGAAAAATATGAAAACACTCAATGATCTCTTTTTGGACGAGTTGGCGGATATGTATGACGCGGAGCGACGCATCGTTAAAGCGTTGCCCAAAATGGCGAAAGCGGCCACCTGCGATGACTTGAAGGCGGCCATCGAGTCTCATCTGGAGGAAACCAGAGGCCATGTGACGAAGCTCGAGCAGGTCTTCCAATGCTTCGGGGTAAAACCCAAAGGAAAAACCTGCGAAGCCACCGTGGGGCTTCTAGAGGAGGGGGACGAAATCGCCGCGGACTTCAAAGGTTCGCCCGCTATCAACGCCGCATTGATCTCAGCCGCTCAGAAATTGGAGCACTATGAGATGGCGTCTTACGGCTGTCTGCACGAATGGGCCGGCCTGCTGGGAAATGAGGAAGCGGCGGAACTCTTGATGGAGATTCTCGGCGAAGAAAAGGCTGCGAACGAGTCGCTTACCACCCTAGCTCGGGCCAGCAGTAACCAAGAGGCCTTAGGAGAGTCCGACGAAAAAGAATCAAACCCGCGGGCGGCAAAAAAAGCAGATAAGCCGCGCCGAGATGTTGGCCCGTTAGGAAAGGGTGGTAATCGAACCAAGTCCGTAGCGTTCTGAACTTAACGGCTAGGACAGCGCAGCACCCGATAAATCAAAACCAAGCTGACATAAACTAAGAAACTTAAAAAGCCATGACAAACGAAACTACCAAACAACCAGGAAAAAAGTCCCGTACCGATGCGAACCGCGATCCCATCACGGGAACGCCAGGAGCTCACCCGGTCGGAACTGGAGTCGGAGCGGCGGGAGGTGCTGCAGCCGGAGCCGCTGTGGGGGCAGTTACCGGTCCCGTGGGGGCAGCGGTCGGGTTAGTTGCCGGCGCGATTCTCGGAGGCCTGGCTGGGAAAGGCGTCGCTGAGAAGATAGACCCCACCGCAGAGGATGCGTATTGGAAAGAGAACTTCTCCAAGCAAAAATACGTGGATCGTAACGCCGATTACGCCACCTACCAGCCTGCGTACCGCACCGGCTTTGAAGGGCGCAGTCAATATCCTGGCAAGAAGTACGAAGAGGTGGAGGCCGATCTCAAACGCAACTACGAAAGTTCAAAAGGCACCGCTGGCTTGAGTTGGGAGAAGGCCAAAAACGCTACGCGAGACGCCTGGCAGAGGGCGGAAAAGGGGGTTGCGGGCAAAACATCCGCAACCAGTCGCCCGACCAAGACTGAAGTCAAGCAGTCGGGATTCTCGGAATAGGGACTCATCAACGACCCCGCAACCGCCGTAAGGCGGCTGCGGGGTCATTAACATTGCGATCTCGAACCCCATGATAGCACTCATCATCCAACCCAGGGTAGCCGCCGCAGGCTACTCCATGCTGTATCTCCTGTTCGGCGGTGGTTTCGCCGGAGCCGCCCTCATTTCTATTGCAGCGAAGACGCTTGGCAAATAGGCCGCAGTGAAACGCCACACTCAAAACACGCTATGAAACTAAAAATTATCATCCCATTCCTCGGATCACTGATCCCCGCAGCCATCACGACTCAAGCAGCCCACGTGTGGGAAGAACCACGCAGCTGGGCCAATGATGTGATTGCATACGATCACAAAGACCATCCTCTGTTTTCCGCGAATGAAATTTCCTTGGACCTAGGAGGAACCTTCACGGCCGCTGAGCGTGGAGTGAAACATCTGTTCGAGACAAGTCTTCGAGGCCATCGCGGTGAGTGGGGCGGTGATGTGGGTGTCAATTACTTCGTCACACGATATATCGGGCTGGGTGCTGACATCAACATGCCGAATAACGGCGGCCATCTCGTGGACTCAGCGCTCGGCAGCCTCACCGTAAGATTTCCACTGGGAAATTCGGGATTTGCTCCCTACCTGTTAGGGGGAGCCGGCCGCATCACAGAACCCACCTGGGAATGGGTGGGGCAGGGAGGGCTGGGCCTCGAGTTTAGATTTAATCACAATGTTGGATTGTTCACCGACGGCCGATACTTGTGGCCCAAACATAGCAGCGAGGCGGTGATCTTGCGTGCAGGTATCCGGATTGCTCTCTGAGTTGACCCTGGCAGTAACCAGAGAGGATTCTAGAGAAGGCTTAGCCCTTCCGACCCAAGTCACGGCACGCCTCAACTCAGTCATCCTGGGGCGTGCCCCAGGATAAGGCCCCAAAATTTCGAGAGGCTAAAGGCCTACCCTAATAACACTGTCGGCGAACCGGGCCTTGAGCCCTCCGACGCGTCGGTGCACCCCGTTCCTGGAGACTTGCTCCAGACTGAGATGGATTGCCCCTTTATCCGTCAGCCTTTATGAGCTTCGGAGTCGCGCGTTGTGAGCGAAAACCGTCCGAACTCCGTATGTTTCGATATGTTGTGAGTGTCTCTTCAAAAGCTACCACCGCTTCCGAAGCGCGGCTGGTAATGCGAATCGCGCAAGGCGACCGCGAAGCACTAGCCGACCTCTATGACCTCTATGCGAATTTGCTGTACTCCCTCGCGGTCTACATTCTGAACGATCCTCGGGAGGCGGAGGTTGTCGTGCATAAGGTGTTTATTAACATTTGGGACGATGCTTCTTCTTTCACCGAGTCCCTGGGGAGTCCGTTTAGTTGGGCCATGGTCTTAACTCGTAACAGATCCATCGACCGGCTCCGCTCGGACCCTCGACACCTGCTGGCGTTCAAAGATCAGCGCGTGAACAGCTTTCAGGCAGCATGGGGTGACCCAGAGCTTGCTTGTGAAAGCATCGGTCCCAATGCATGCCACCAGACAAGGCTGGCCTTAGAGGGTCTGCCCGATGACTGCCGGTACCCGATCGAGCTGGCTTTCTTCCGCGGGCTCACCCACACCGAAATTGCGGACGTTTTGCAGGAGCCACTTTCCACCGTAAAGGCACGCATTGCATTCGGTTTGTCCCAGTGCCTGCTAAGAAACGAGGCCTGAGCACGGACAGCCGATAACAAACATCAAAAGCAGAGATCTCAATTCCTGAACCATCAACTCAAACACTGCCGATGCAAAAGCAATCCAAAACAAGCCCAGCATGCAGCAAACTATGAAAACCATCGAAACCTCGGTCACCGTGGATGTGCCCGTAAACCGAGCCTATAACCAATGGAAGCAGTTCGAAGAGTTCCAAATATTCACTGAAGGGGTGGAGGAAGCGAACCAGCTCGATAATATGCGGCTGGAGTGGAGCGCGAAGATCGCCGACAAGCCGGACGGATGGGACGCGGAGAATGTCGTACAAATCCCAGACCAACGGATTGCCTGGCGCAGATCTCGGGGCACCGCAGCCCGAGGAACGGTCAGGTTCAAAACGTTTGGCAACGAGAAAACGAAAGTGGACGTGCAGATCGATTACGATCCGGAGTCAATAGCCGCAAAGCTTGGAGATTCATTTGCCGCGCTGGCGTCGCTTGTCGGCGGCGACTTGAAACGGTTCAAGGAATTCGTTGAAAAACGACCCGCTCCAGAGGGATGGAGCGGCGCAACTGACGGCCAGGAATTCCAACCTGCAGCCAGCGCACGGTGAACTCAAGTCGCACAATGACTAGTCAGGCGTAGCGAATGGCTCCGATGCTTGAAAACTCACAACAAAGGCCAGCGGGTGCTCCCGGAATTGACCCGGAGTGGCATCGCGCCCATCGACGTGAAGAGCCTGAACGGCACGGAATGCGTCGGCATGAAGGTAACTTGGTAGGGGAACACCCCATAGCGATGACGGTCCCACGGAACCAGAGGGCTGAAGGTCTGATCCATGGGCGCGGGTGATAGGACGGGGATGGGCCGATACGGCCCACGCTACAGAACTACAGCCCGGCTTCTGTAGTGTCGTCCGTACCGGACGATTCGGGCCGCGATTGGGCATTTCCCAGGCCCTCCGCAACCTCTGCGGGGGTCTCGGGGCGGTAATCCGTGCTGGGGTGAGACGGGGTCGTGGTCTGGGACTCTTTGACTGACCTCTGCCGATCCGCAAAGCTACGGTTCCAAAGAGGGTTTGAAGACACCTGTCCCGTCGTACTCGCCGAGTCCACACGCCCAGAGAAAATAATCTTTCTGCAATGGCTCTCTGCAAAAAATGTTGAGCTCTCGCCGCACTACAACTTCTTTCCGAGTGGAGCGACTGCATCTGATACCGGGTAGCGGTTTCTGAAC
>JAYTTC010000145.1:0-2391 GCA_043745255.1 Verrucomicrobiales bacterium | reverse complement strand
TAGTTCTGTAGCGTGGGCCGTATCGGCCCATCCCCGTCTCACCTCTTCGAATATGCGAGACTCCATTCTCGCCCACTTTTAATCACACCCGACAGGGGGGTTTTCCAGATATCCCATTTGTGTTTGGTCATGTGAGGGGCTAGAACTCCTGCGATCTGTCGAATGGAATCAACCTATAAAATTATCGGAGGTGACGGCCGAGAGTACGGACCGGCCTCCCTGGAGGACCTGCAAGCGTGGGTGCTGGACGGTCGCGTGGTGGCGTTTACTCTGGTCTGGACCTCCGCAACCGAGTTGTGGAAGCCGGCGATCGAACTTGGGGAGATCCAGAGCGAGTTGGCCCAGGTGCGGTCGCGATGGGAGTCTGATCCCAAGTCATTCGCGTCGGCACCTCCCGCAGGACCCTGGCCTCGGTTGGCGGGTTTCTTAGTCGACTTCATGATCATCTCTGCGGTGGGAGGGGTCCTCTGGTCGGTTTTCGCTCCAACGCTTTTCGGAATCGAGGTCAAGCCATCTCCCGTGTTCCCTTCCCAGTGGGAGGAGTTGGTGCCGTTCATGAGAGAACGCGCCCCGGAGATCCTCTTTTTCCAGGGTTTCCGACTTCTGGTTGAGATTCTGTGCACGGGTCGGTTCGGAGCCACTCCGGGCAAGTTTGTCGCGGGAATGCGAATTGTACGCCCTGACGGTGGGCCGATCGGATATGGCGTGGCATCTCTTCGCGCGATCCTGCGGGTGGTCAGCGAGGGTCTATTCTATGTCGGGTTTGTTCCTGTGTTCTTCCGGGCAGATCGTCGCGCCGTCCATGATCTGCTTGCGGGAACTCGATGTTTTGACGCGTGCTCTTCCGCTGCGTTCGGTGCAGCCTCCGGCTTTATGAAGCAGCTGAGCCAAAACCAACGGATCGCATTCGTGGCCGGGTTGATCTTCGTTGTCGACCAGCTGAGCAAGCTGGCTGTCGTCCATCTTTTGGGAAATCAGATCAATACCGAGCAAGTGATCATCCCTGGTTTTTTTCGCCTGGTTCACTGGGGCAACACCGGAGCGGCTTGGAGCATGTTTCACGGAAACAACCAGGCCTTGGCGGCGGTGGCTGCGATGGCGCTGATCGTTCTGATCTGGAAGCGTCATCACTTTGATGCGCATCGATTGGGCGGGCAGATTGCCCTAGGCCTGATTTTTGGCGGTATCTCGGGAAATCTGCTGGATCGTATTCGAGTAAAACACGTGATCGACTTCCTTTACTTCTACGTGGAACGGCGAGGCGCTGCAGTCGGAAGCCCTGAGTCGGAGGCCGGATTTCCCGCGTTCAATGTCGCCGACAGTGCCATTTGCATCGGCGTTGGCCTCTTGTTTCTTCTCTCACTTCGCAATGACTCTGCGCCTGCTTCCGTGCAGAGCCAGGCTTCCTGATGTTATCCATGGATGATCGTTTGCAGCGGGTTACGGTTGAGTTTTCCCTTCCGGGCGAGCGGCTGGATACCTATCTACGTGAGTGTCTGCCTGCCGTTTCTCGCGGCACTTTCAAGCGTTTGATCGATGACGGACACGTCCGCGTCAACGGCAAGGAGGTCAAGGCCACCTATTCGCCCAGAGCGGGGGATGAAGTGGAGGTACGTTTTCCCGAGGCTCGGCCTACGGAGCTGGTTCCGGTGGATCTTCCTCTGGACATCCGCTACGAGGATGAAGATCTCCTGGTACTGAACAAACCCGCCGGCTTGGTGGTGCATCCTGCTTCCGGCGAGGAGACGGCCACCTTGGTCCATGCGCTGCTCTACCATTGTCGAGGCCAGCTCAGCGGAATTGGAGGGGTGGAACGTCCCGGCATTGTTCATCGAATCGACAAGGACACCACGGGTTGCCTGGTGGTGGCAAAGAACGACTTCACCCACACGCGGCTGAGCGATCAGTTCAAGGAGCGAAGCGTAAATAAAATCTACCTTGCCATCGTGTGTGGAGAGCTGGCGCACGAGCGGGGAGAAATCCGCGCCGCACTCGCCCGACATCCGAATCATCGGATGAGTGTCGTGGTGGATGATAAAGACGGTCGTGATGCCCGAACTTCGTTCCGTCTTTTGGAGCGTTTCGCCGGAGCCACTCTGGTGGAGGCCAAGATCCACACCGGTCGAACCCATCAGATTCGCGTGCACTTTCAGCACATCGGGTATCCCTTGGCGGGCGATGCGATCTACGGGAAACGTCACAACGCCCGCCTTAAGGAGAGGCTTGGGAGAGCCATTCCTCGGCAAATGCTCCACTCACACCTGCTCGAATTCGTCCATCCGAGGGACGGTCGGCCGATGTCGATCCGCGTTCCGCCTCCTGCGGATTTCGATCAGCTGCTCGAGGCCTTGAGGGCTCCTTGATTTAACGATCTGCTAGCGTAGCTTTCCC
>JAYTTC010000144.1:0-8789 GCA_043745255.1 Verrucomicrobiales bacterium | reverse complement strand
GCTGCGGTAGGCGATATGACCGGCTCTATTCTCGCTCACCTTGGGCTCGGGTCGCTTCTGGGAACTTTTCAGTTACATCCTTGACCCTTTGCTGCTGCTGCTTAGCATCCGCCGCGGTCTGATCTGATACATGAAAGCGATTTTGGCTCTCGAAGACGGCAGCGTCTATCAAGGTACCGGGTTTGGTGCCCCCGCATCCTCGTGCGGGGAGGTCTGCTTTAATACCTCGATGACGGGCTATCAGGAGATTCTCACGGACCCTTCCTACAAAGGTCAGATCGTGACCATGACCTACCCGCTCATCGGGAACTACGGGATCAACTCGGTCGACGTCGAATCCTGGAAGCCGCATGTTTCCGGATTCGTTATCCGCGAGCTTTCACCAGTGGTGAGCAACTGGCGGGCGGAGATTTCTCTCCACGAGTATCTGGAGAGGAATAAAATACCCGGCATCCAGGGGATCGATACGCGGAGCCTGGTGAAAAAGCTCCGAGTTCGAGGGGCTCTAAATGGATTTATTTCCACTGAGGGTATCTCGCCTGAAGAGGCGGTTAAGCGGGCCAAAGGATGGCCTGGATTGCTGGGGGTAGACTATGTCAAGGAAGTCACCCATCGGGAGGAGTTTGCCTGGGACGCTTCGGATCAGGACAGCGCCGCTTTCAAGCTGGTGCGGGGAAAAGAGACTCGTGCCCATGCCCGCGATTGTCGTGCTCCGTTGCCGGCTGCGGATCTGCCGATCGTGGCCTTCGATTTTGGGATCAAGTACAATATCCTACGCCGCCTCCGCCAGCATGGCTTCCGGGTCCAGGTGCTTCCGGCCACGGCGACCGCTGCCGACGCGATGAAGCATCGCCCGGCAGGAATTTTCCTTTCGAACGGCCCGGGTGACCCATCCGCCCTCGGTTATGTGGTCCAAACCGCCTCAGATTTGGTGAAGAGCGGTATTCCGATTTTTGGCATCTGCCTGGGACACCAGATCCTGGGACAGGCTTTTGGAGGCAAAACCTTCAAATTGAAGTTTGGCCACCGCGGCGGGAACCAACCGGTCAAGGACCTCGAGAGTGGCAGAGTGGAGATTACCTCTCAAAATCACGGATTTGCCGTGGATGCGAAGTCGCTTCCGGAGGAGGTCACGGTGAATCGGATCAACCTCAATGACCAAACGGTTGAAGGACTCCGTCACCGCACCAAGCCCATTTTTTCAGTGCAATACCACCCTGAGGCTTCTCCCGGGCCTCACGATTCCACGCCGCTTTTCGCAGAGTTTCGGCAACTCATTGAGAAGCGAGGATGAATCGTGAACTGTTCAGCGTGGTGTGGTCTAACAACTGGTGGATGACAGCTTTTGGGTCCAATCTACTTAAACGGTTTGACTCAGGCGCTTTGCTCCACATAATCCCCACCACACTCTAGCTATGGCGAGGCTCGTCCTTTTAAGTGAAGGTTATACTGGTCGCACGTTTGATCTGAAGGTTGATCAAACCACGGTCGGCCGTGTCTCTGACAATACCATCGAGATTCCTGATGGTTCGATATCCAGCCATCATGGCGAATTTCTGCTCAAAGGGGCAGAGGTCGTGTTCCGCGATCTGGGTTCGACCAATGGGAGCTTTCTAGGCACGGAGAAGATCACTGAAATTACGCTCAAGCACGGCCAGATCTTGAAGTTGGGGCAGATCGAGATGCGCTTCGAGTCGGTTGAGGCACCCACGGCTCCCAAAGCCGCTTCCAAACCTCCTGCCAATACCTCGGTCATCCCGGCGGGTATCAATCGCGGGCAGCTTTCTAATACGGGCGCAGGGGTCAAAACTTCCGAGTTTAAGAAGAAGAGCAATAAGTCGACGCTTTGGTTTGTGATCGGCATTGGTTTGGTGGCGGTGGTCCTGATCGTGGTTCTCTTAATGCTCGCCACGCAGCCCTCCAAGTAACCCGAGCTTTTTGTCGCTCCGTAAGTCCGCTGAGAGTTCGGCTCTCTCCTCGAGTTTCGATCACCTAAACGCCGGAGTTTGGTTCTCCCACGGAATCGACGAGACACAGAGCCGGACGACTTCCTGCGGATCCACACCGCTTTTAATCACACCCCCTCAGACCCCGAAGCTCTCTTTGAGCTTGTGTCGATAGTTGCGGCTCGAGTTTAGCTTTGTTCCGTCTTGAAGGATGAGAGCGAAGTCTCCGTGGAACATGGGGTGTAGCTCCTTCACTCGCTGTTTGTTCACGATCAGAGAGCGACTGATCCTCAGGAACCGGGTGGGATCCAGCCGCGCTTCGAGGGTGGTCATCGTCTCACGCAGGAGGTGGGTCGCTTTGCCGACGTGGAGGCTCACGTAGTTGTCAGCGGCTTCGATCCAATCGATTTCCTCCAACCGAATGAGAACGATGCGGCCACCCGATTTCACTGAAATGCGGTCGAGGGTCGCCGCCATCGGGCGAACTTCTTTCAAGAGCTCAGTAAGCCGTGCTTGCAGCGGATCAGACTCAGCCTGCCGCAGGCTATTTCGAGCTCGCTCCACGGCAGCCCGGAGTCGTTCTTGATCGAATGGCTTGAGAAGATAATCGATGGCGTGGACTTCAAAGGCTCGAACCGCAAACTTGTCGTAGGCGGTGGTAAAAATCACCGCAGGCCTGTCCTTGGGCTCTAGCGCCGCGAGCATGCTGAATCCGTCGAGCTCCGGCATCTGAACATCGAGGAAGAGGAGGTCGGGATGGAGGTCCGGAATGGTTTCCAGCGCCTCGCGTCCATGGGCGCACTCTCCCACGATCGTGAGATCGGCAAAATCTCCCAGCAGGCGTCGCAACCGATCCCGGGCGAGCGGTTCATCGTCCACGATCAAAACCCGAATCTTCATAAATCGTAATCGTTCAGTAACCTCATTCACTGTTGCCGCGGCCCAAGATCGCCCAGGGCAGGGAAACCTCTGCTCTCAGTCCGCCTCCCTCGTTGGCTTTGAGTTCCAGGAGTTGACGCGATCCATACAACTCCCTCAACCGAGCTCGAGTGTTGCTCAGCCCTATGCCCTCTCGTTGTGGTTTATCGGTCGTCAACCCGCGTCCGTTGTCCGTCACGGTGAGATGCAGCATATCCCCCACCCGACGCGAACGCAGCTCAATGCGACCCGGCCGGGCATTCGGCTCGATGCCATGACGAATGGCATTCTCGACTAGGGGTTGAAGGACCAAGTTGGGCACCATGGCGTCCAGGGTATCGTTTGGGATATCCATGTCCACTGTGAGTCGGCTCCCGAATCGAGTCTGCTCGATCTCCAAATATCGACGCAGGAACTCGAGCTCATGGGTTAGGGTCACCTCCTGGGTCTCGCTCGTGTCCAGGGCCAGACGCAGCAGTTCGCTGAGGCGGGTCAGCATGCGATCGGCAGCTTCCACGTCACGGTGCATCAGCTCCGCGATCGCATGGAGGGAGTTGAACAAAAAGTGAGGGTTCAGCTGCATCTGCAGGGCTTGCAGTTTGGCTTGCACCAATCGCTTCTCGAGCTCCACGGCGCGAAGGCCTCGTTCCTGAAATTTTCGATAATACTCCACCGCATGGGTGACGCTTACGATCACCCAGTAGATGAGCAGATTGAAGTGCCAGGTCTTCAGGAAGAGATGCGGGAGTGTTTCATGCAGCGAGAGCGCACGTCCATCCGGGGCTCCCTGCCAGAGTCCGATCCAAGAACGCAGCGCGACGTAGGCCACCGAGAAGAACGCGCTTGCTGCGAGATGAATGACCAGGTTTCTGCCCCAGGCCTTTCCTTCAAGGCTCAGTCGTTGGCCCAGGCGGATGGGCAGGAAGGAAAGCGCGGCGAAGAGATACCAATCGGCCAAGCTATACCCGAGAGCCTGTTGCCAGGACACGGGGCGGCCGAGCTGCGAGCTGGAGATGTAGAACTGTCCCGCGAAGGAAAGCCCGATCAGCGTCCAAAACATCACCACCAGCATGCCATGTCTCCAGCGCGGTGTCGGTTCGTGGGTCCGTGAATCCATCGCCGCGAACGCTAACAAGGGAGCTTTGGGACTGCCAGCTTCCTTAAAGCGATTCCACTTGCGTTCGGACCCTGCTCCAAGGTTGGTTGGGGGACATGTCTGAGCTATCCGCCATCCCCCCAGGCCAGGGAGACGACGCCGTCATTGGGCGGGCTTTTTGGCGTTCGCTGACTATTCTCGGTATCATCGTGGCGGGCGTCCTGGCGATGTTCTTTCGCGATAGCTGGAGATCTGAACGAAAGCAGGTTCAGGAAACTCAGTTGGAAACCCCCATCACGGCGAATCCTCCGATCCAGTCGATTCCCTCGGTACCCTTCACCGATATCACCGACTCTGCGGGCGTTCACTTCAGAAGTTACAACGGAGCCACCGGAGAAAAGCTACTGCCGGAGACCATGGGATCGGGAGTGGCGATCTTGGATTTTAACGGGGACGGATTGCAGGATCTGCTGTTTGTGAATGGCACGGATTGGTCGTGGTCCAACTCCAAGCAAACTCCATCACCGACTGCAGCTCTCTACGCGAATCAAGGGGGCGGACGCTTCCTCGATGTCACGCCAGGCAGCGGACTGGATCACGAGTTCTACGGAACTGGGGTGGCGGTGGGAGATTTCGACAATGATGGTCGCGTCGATATCTTCCTCTCGGGCGTTGGAGGCTGTCGGCTATTTCATAATGAGGGAGAGGGTCATTTCCAGGATGTGACCACGGCTGCGGGCTTGAGCAGTCGACCGGAAGACTGGTCCACCAGTGCGGCGTGGATTGACTATGACAACGACGGAGATCTGGATTTGTTCGTCTGCCATTATGTTCGCTGGTCCCGGGAGATCGACATCGCGGTGAACTATCGGCTGGTCGGAATTGGACGCGCCTACGGACCTCCGAGCAACTTCCCGGGGGCGCAGCTTCGACTGTATCGCAACGAAGGACATGGCCGATTCGCCGACGTCTCAGCCGCCAGCGGCATCCTGGTGACCAATCGCGCGACGGGACAGCCGATGGCCAAATCCCTGGGTGTCTCGCCCGTGGACTTGGATCGCGATGGCTGGATCGATTTGGTGGTGGCGAACGATACCGTTCAGAACTTTGTTTTTCACAATGAAAGGAATGGGCAGTTCAAAGAGATCGGGGCGGTTTCTGGAATCGCCTTTGATAGCTATGGCGGGACGCGGGGCGCCATGGGGATCGATGCGGCGCGGGTGCAGGAGGACGATCAATTGTCGATCGCGATCGGGAATTTCGCCAACGAGATGACCGCTTTTTACGTGGCTCAGCGGGATCCGCTCCTGTTTAGCGATGAGGCGATCGGGCAGGGGATTGGCCCGTCCAGTCGACTGTCACTCACGTTCGGGGTTTTCTTTTTTGACTATGATTTGGATGGATGGCTCGATTTTCTCACCGCGAACGGTCACATCGAGCAGGAGATCAATCAGGTTCAGAAGAGTCAGCAGTATCGACAGCCCACTCGACTGTATTGGAATGGGCGAAGTGTGGGCGGCAACGCAGGATTTTTGGCGGTCCCTCCGGAGAAGGTGGGGGCCGCGCTCGGGGTTCCCATCGTAGGCCGAGGGGCGGCCTTTGGAGATCTCGATGGCGATGGAGACCTGGATGTCGTCGTGACCCAGGTTCAGGGACCTCCCTTGGTTCTAAGGAACGATCAAACCTTGGGGCATCATTGGATCCGATTTAAGCTGCAAGGCCGACGTTCCAATCGAGATGCAATTGGTGCTTCGATTGGAGTTCGGCTGGCGGCACGAGTGCTATGGCGTCAGGTGATGCCGACCCGCGGGTACCTCTCTCAATCCGAGCTTCCGGTGACGGTGGGCTTGGGAAATGATACATCCATTCGTGAAGTGGAAATCCAATGGCCAGGTGGCAAACGGCAAACTTTATTGGATTTCAAAATCGATCAACTGAATCGAGTCATTGAGCCGGCGGAGTAGTGCGGGAGTTTTCGGGCCTGATTGAAGCCGAGTGAGATCGCCGAGTGCTCCCCTCGACGATGTGCCTCAGCTCAAGTCACCCGCCCTCCATTGAACTCCGATTTGCTCACAATCGATTTTCAATCGATTTTCAATATTGCAATCCACGACGGAAACGCGCTAAACCCGGCCTGTTTCTGTGAGTTACTAACTATCTATGATCAATAACACGCGTTGCGATCGGTCAGATTCGACGTTGTATCCCTCCACCCACACCCGCCTTGGTCTTGGCAGTCTAGCTGTCGCGGCTTTGGCGGTTTTAGGAACTCTGCCGATGTCTGCAGCCGACGTCTCCACGGACGATCGTCTGAAGAAGATCGAACAGCAGTTGGAATCCCTCCAAAAGGAGAATGCCGATCTAAAGGCGCAGCTCAATGGCCCCGGCAAGAGTTCTGGTGTCATCGTTCGGGCGGCTGGCAAAGAGCAGAAAATCACCCTGGGCGGAATGCTCCAGTCCCAGTTTGAAGTGGGGAACGCTCCCGACTCCCGCTTCTCTTCCAATGATCGTTTCCTGATCCGACGCGCGCGACTGAGCGTTGCGGGCAGTTTCCTTGAGGACTTCAGCTGGAAATTGGAAGGTGAGTTCGGCAACGGAAACCTTAAAAACAACGTCGACTACCGCGCGTTCGGGACGGACGTCTATCTCAATTGGGGCCATTACAGTTTTGCCAATGTCCGAGTGGGTCAGTTCAAGACCCCATTCGGTTACGAACAGCTCCAATCCGACTCTGTCATCTGGTTCGCGGAACGATCGCTCCCCAGTGATCGGTTCACCCTGGGTCGTGAGATCGGTGCCATGGTCAAGGGTGATTTCTTTACCAATCGCCTGAGCTACTCCGCAGGCATCTTTAACGGCACTCCGTTCAATAACGGTTTCAACGACAACGAGAAGTTTACCTACGCCGGCCGTATCAATGGGACACCCTGGAAAGGTCAGATCGGAGAATGGAATAGCCAGTGGGATGTCGGGATCAACGGGTATGCCACCAAGGATAATAGCGTCAGTGTCGGAAGCTTTAATTTCGATGCTGTTGCGGGCGGCGCGGTCGACAATCTCTTTGTCGGCGATCGTCGTGCCTGGGGTGGAGATACCCAGTTCAAGGTGGGCCGTTTCGACCTGCGTGCGGAATATTTCCGCGGTCATTTTAAGCCTAGGAACCATGTGCCGTTCACCGAAGTCGACGCTCAAGGCTATTCCGCCGGAGTCGCGGCGTTCGTGCTACCCAAGAAATTGCAGGCTCTCGTCCGGTACGAGAACTTTGACCCTAATGTAAATGTGAACGGTGATAGCAGCGATATCTGGGTCTTTGGTTTGACCTACTTCATCAAAGACCATGACCTCAAATTGCAGCTGAACTACCTCCTCGGAGACTCGGCAGGCGCAAGGGATAATCAGGGTCGCTTGCTCGCCCGCGTGCAGTTGCTCTTCTAATATTCATGAAGTGGTGCAGCCCTGTCGGGTTGCACCACTTCAGATATTCCTCGTCGGATTTTTTTGCGGCGAAACCCCTTACCATCTTCTTTACCGGTTAGGGCGGGGATGTGCCGATACGGCCCACACTACAGAAAATCAGGGAGCAGGCCCCACGCGGTTTCTCGCTTCTGTAGCGTCGTCCGTATCGGATGATACGGGCCCGGATTGGGGGCGGTTTCTTACACCTCCCATGGATTTCATCCTCCGTTTTTCGTTCTTCACATTTTTCCGGCGCTTCCTAACCTCAGCCAACTAGATTTTTCAAATAACATCGACTCCACTGAACTATGGCTGCTGATACATCCGCTGCAAAACAGATCGACGCTCCACCTCTGAAGCCCCTGAGCCTTAAATCGAGGCTCGCCTCCACCCCTAAGCAGGCGCCGAAGTATTCCCTTAAAGTGAAGGATGCGGCAGGCCGGGATGTTGTTGTGGCTTGTCCGAGGGCGACCCGAGCGCTCGTCGCGCTGATGGATGTGCACGCTGTGAATGGTGGCGCTGCGTGTCATTGGGGTGGTCCCGCGGCCTTCGCGGAGATGCTCGCGGCGGTCCACGCGATTCTCTTCGCCCCCTCCGCACGCGAGTGGTACGACGCTTACAATTTCATCAACGACGCCGGCCATGCGGAGAACGGAATCTACGCTCTGCGATCAAACTACGGGTTTGACGGAATGACCTTCGAGTCTCTGAAAGGGTTTCGAAGCATTTCCAGCAAGCTCACCGGACACGGTGAATCCCACCTGAATCCCCAAGGTGTTCTGATGAGTAACGGCCCGCTCGGATCGGCCTTCCCCCAGGCCCAGGGCTTGGCGATGGCGGACAAGGTAGCGGGGCGGGATCGGGTGACGCTCTGCGTGATCTCGGACGGCGCCTCCATGGAAGGCGAGGCCAAGGAGGCCTACGCGGCGATTCCCGGGCTGGCAGCCAAAGGGCACCTCAATCCCTTCGTCGCGTTGATCTCGGACAACGATACCAAGCTTTCTGGACGCATCACCAAGGACGCCTTTTCCATGCAGCCGACGTTCGAGTCGCTCGCGACTCTGGGATGGAATGTAATCAAAGTTCCCAACGGTCATGATATTCAGGCCGTCTACCTGGCAGTAGAGCAGGCCCTGCTCCAGGCGCGCACCAATCCAACCAAGCCGGTCGCTTTGTGGATCAAGACCATCAAGGGTTACGGCGTGAAGGCTACCGAAGAGAATGCCGCCGGAGGCCATGGATTTCCATTGGCGAACGGGGAGAAGATCATCGAGTTTGTCAGCGAAATCTACGGAGGTCAGCCGCCCGCAGAGTTCGCCGATTGGGCAAAGGCATTGCGGACCGATTGGGAGCAGAAGGAAGCCGCAAAGAAA
>JAYTTC010000143.1:0-2395 GCA_043745255.1 Verrucomicrobiales bacterium | reverse complement strand
TCGGAACGAACGATCTCGAGCACCCGCTCCATCGTCGCGCGAGAGAGAACCGGCGTGGTGATCCGGATTGAATCAGGTTTCGCGAGCACTTCATTGAGCGTGCCCATGGCCTGAATGCGGCCGCCGTAATAGATAACCACTCGATCGCAGACATCCTCGACATCGGCCAGAAGATGGCTGGTGAGGAGGACCGTCTTGCCACGGCGAGCGAGGGCGAGAATGACATCCTTCACCTCGCGGCAACCAATCGGATCCAATCCTGCCGTCGGCTCGTCGAGGATGATCAGATCCGGATCATTGATCAGCGCCTGGGCCAGGCCGATTCGGCGCTGCATCCCTTTAGAAAACTCGCCTACCGCCCGTGTGTTGGCCTGGCTCAAGCCGACCATCTCGAGCAACTGAGCGGATCGTTCGCGGCGTTTCTTTTTCTCAATCTTGAAGAGCTGTCCGAAGAAATCGAGGGTCTCCTGGGAATTCAAAAATCGGTAGAGATAGGACTCTTCGGGCAGGTAACCGATCTTCGCCTTGGTGGCCACATGACGCGGAGAATGGCCGAAAATCTCGATATGCCCCTTGGTGGAGTTGAGGAGCCCGAGCAGCATCTTGACGGTGGTGGACTTCCCGGATCCGTTGGGTCCCAGCAGACCGAAAACCTCGCCTCGTCGAATCTCGAAATCGACATTGTCCACCGCGCGCGCCTTCGGCCGTCCCCAAAAGTCATTGAAGATCTTGGTCAACCCGCGCACCGCGACCACCACCTCGCCCGAGGGAAGAGGACGCCCTGATGGCTCCGAAATCGGAGGGCTGGAGAGAGTAGAATTCATACGCTCACAATCGTTGGATTAAACACTAGCAGGGACAAAACCCAGGGGCCACTTTTAATAGAGAACGACTCATAATCCGCCGAAGCGCCGGTGTCGCTTTGCGTACGCCTCGAGTGCGGCGCACAGCTCGGGCTTTCGAAAATCCGGCCAGAGCGTCGGAGTCACTACGAACTCCGCATAGGAAATCTGCCAGAGCAGGAAATTGCTCACCCGCATCTCCCCACTCGTGCGAACCAGAAGATCAGGATCCGGGATATTGCGGGTGTATAAATGCTGAGCCACCGTTTCCTCGTTGATCTCCGCAGGATCCAGACGCCCCTGCTTCACCTGAGTGGAGATGCTCCGAACCGCATCCACGATCTCGGCGCGTCCGCCGTAGCTCAGAGCGAGAACCAGCGTGAGTCCGTTATTGCGAGACAGCGTTGCAATTGTTTTTTGGAGCTGTTCCTGAACCGTCTCGGGAAGACGATAGATCTGACCGATCACCTCCAACCGGACATTATTTCGCTGCAGCTCGCCGGCCTCTTTCCTGAGATAGAGCGCGAGGTACTTCATCAGGGTATCAACTTCCTCCTTCGGTCGATTCCAGTTCTCCACCGAGAACGCGTAGAGCGTGAGATATTTGATGCCCAACTCGCCAGCCGCCCGAACGATCGCGCGGACCGACTCCGCCCCCTGGCGATGACCCTCGACGCGGGGGAGATTCCGCGCCTTCGCCCAACGTCCATTGCCATCCATGATCACCGCCACATGGCGCGGGATGACGGATTGAGCCTGCGCACTCAGGACTGGATTGCTGGAACTCATGCCGAGGGAACCCTACGAGAGCCTAGGGCGGGAGTCTAGAGTCGCGTGGCAGAGTCCTTGCGTCCCTCTCTATCGATTTTGATCACCCAGGCATCCCACCCCTTGGGGGATCGTCTCGGTGCTGTCCTATTCCCACTTGGTGGCGATAAAGAACTTCCGCCAACGAGGTAATGTCCAGAGCGAAGGGCCAAGGGCTTCGCCGGGCTAATCTCGCTGTCGATTCCTCCTAAGTTCGTCTGCCACTGGACGCGGAGGGGAGTTAACGGTTCATGCAATGCTTGTGCAGTGCTCCTCGCGACGGACAGACACAGGGCGAGTAAGCCACTTGCCCCCAGCGACAGCCTACGCCTGAGCGACCCACGGCAGTTGAATTTGAGTAACGGGTTCATTCCTTGAACCCCAAGTCATTAAACATGACGAGCGTTACCTTGATCTTCACCCCCCTCTCACTCTCCTAATCGATCTGCAAACGGGAATCTGGACCGAGGTGCACGCCGGGTGTGATTAAAAGCGGGTGAGAATGGAGTCTCGCAGATTCGAAGAGATGGGACGGGGATGGGCCGATACGGCCCACGTTACAGAACTGCAGCCCGTCTTCTGTAGTGTCGTCCGTATCGGCCCATCCCCGCCCCGATCGTCCGATACGGACGACACGACAGAAGCAGGGCACCCCATGGTAGGAGGCACACGGAGTGCAAATAAAAAAGCCGAGCTGGGTTGATTTCTGTTTTGGAGGATGAGTCCTCTCCCCAGAGGCCCCGTCT
>JAYTTC010000142.1:0-2404 GCA_043745255.1 Verrucomicrobiales bacterium | reverse complement strand
CTCGAAGGCATCCGGCCCAAGTGGTTCATCATGGAGAATGTCGAGGGGCTGCTGACGAATGATGGCGGACTGCATGTTCGCGACGCGGTGGAGGCGTTTCTCAACGCGGGCTACTCGGTCAATCTGGAGAAGGTTTACGCGCAGGGCTACGGCGTGCCCCAGCGGCGCAAGCGGGTGCTCATCGTGGGGAACCGGATGGGGCACGACTTTGTCTTTCCCGATGCGGTCACCCTGTTTTCGGGAAGCATCTTTCGAAAGGGTGAAGTCACCTTCTCGACGGCGACGAGTGACTTGCCGCCAGCGACGATGGAAGCGGGAAAGCTGCTCTCGCACATCGGGCCGCCGAGGAATGAATTGCAGGCTTATCTCCGAGGCGATGCGAAGACGGTTTCGGACCACTTTTCGCCAACACTCTCAGGCATCCAGTTGGAGCGGGTGCGAGGGTTGTCGCCGGGACAAACGATGAAGGACTTGCCGGAGCATTTGCAGCACGAGTCGTTTCGCCGTCGGGCCTTTCGTCGTGTGATGGACGGCACCCCCGTCGAACGACGCGGTGGCGCTCCATCCGGCCTCAAACGCTTCTTTGCCGATGAACCCAGCCTGACGATCACTAGCGCGGCGACCAGGGAGTTTGTGCATCCGACTGAAGACCGGTTGCTCACTTTGCGGGAGTGCGCCCGATTGCAGACGTTCCCCGACACGTTTGTCTTCGTTGGAAGCGCAGCCAGTCGCATCCAGCAAATCGGCAATGCCATCCCCCCGATCCTTGCTCGCACGGTGGCGGAACATATCGCAAAGGAATACGGCTTTGATGTGTGCTACAACGGTTCAGCCCATCCGACGCTCCGTTTTTGCCTGACTCGCTCCGAAGGCATGAGTCCGGCACTGGCCCGCACCGAGTCCGTGCTCACCGAGCTTGTGGAATCGAAGGAAGAACAACTCGTATTATTCGAAAAGCCAAAAGCCTGACCATGCCAATACCCATCGAAATCAAAAAGCTGTTCAGTGCCGCACGCATTCTCGGCAGTGGAGACGACCGCGTAACGCTCTCGGAGAATGAGTTGTTTTGCCTGCTCACCCAGTGCTGCCGCGATCTCTCAATCCAAGAATCAGTCTCACAACTGCCGCCCCTTTCTACTCCCGCGCCAAGTTCAGACTACTACCGTCTGCCTCTGGCGTGGTTTCAAACCCCGCAGGCCGGGTGCCCCTCAGCAGCCGCGCTACTGGAGAGTTTAGCTGCGTGCATCGCACACGAACCCGATTTCGGACTCTACTTCGCAAACCTCGCTGCGCTTCATAAGCGCCGCCGCAAGTATCAGCGGATCCTGTCCACTCAGCCGCGCCCGACAATGAATCAGATCGGTCCACGAAGCCTTCTTGAGTTTGGCGGTGTGCATCACGAACTGCTTGCGGCTTGGCTCGTCTGGCGAAAATGGATTTTCGACGTGGACAACCGCGCGGCTCAAGAAACCGGCTATCTGTTCGAGCCGGTGTTGGCAAGTTGCTTGGGCGGTGAAGCGGTTGGATCACGAAATTCCCCGGTGAAGCGCCTCAATGACCGAGGTGAGACAACGGACGAAGGACGCCAGATTGATTGCTATGATGGTGAAAGCCAACTGGCTTACGAATTCAAACTGCGCGTCACGATTGCAGCCAGCGGGCAAGGGCGCTTTGCTGAAGAGCTTTCGTTTCCGGTGGAGTGTCGAGCTGCAGGACTGACGCCAGTGCTCGTCGTGCTCGATCCCACGCCTTCGCCGCGTCTCACGGAGTTGATTGCCAAGTTTGCCGCCAACGGAGGCAAGCACTACGTCGGTGCCGACGCATGGGCACACATGGATTCCAAAGCCGGCAAGACGATGGCCGTATTCCTGGAGCGGTATATCCGGCCACCGTTGACGGAAATGGCAACACACGAGGACATTGGACCTGAAGCGATTCAGCTTTCGTGGTCGCCCGACGAAATACTCATTCGAGGAAGCAACGAGAGTATCCGCATCCCTCGCAGGGGTTGATGCCGCCGGGTCCGGCAAGAAGGCGGGCGAGTTTTACACGCCGCAGCAGATTTCCGACATCCTCTCCGCCATCGTCACACGGCCTCGCCCCCAAATCCGCCGCCGACTTTGCCTTCCTGCTGCATGGCTTCCACTTCCTGAAAGACGAAGGCGTGATGGCGATCATCCTGCCCCACGGCGTGCTTTTCCGTGGCGGAGCCGAGGAACGCATCCGCACCAAGCTGCTCAATGACGGCCACATCGACACCGTCATCGGCCTGCCCGCGAATCTCTTCTACTCCACCGGCATCCCGGTCTGCATCCTCGTGCTGAAGAAGTGCAAGAAGCCCGACGACGTGCTCTTCATCAACGCCGCCGAGCACTTCGAGAAAGGCAAACGCCAGAACCAGCTC
>JAYTTC010000141.1:0-2409 GCA_043745255.1 Verrucomicrobiales bacterium | reverse complement strand
CCTTTCGGCTTCTTCGTCCCTTCGGACTCCGGTATTCTAACCTGCTGCGGCTCAGTTTGGCAAATGGTTCCCAGGTCGCGACCTCGGAAACTGGGGCTGGTGCCATGGAGCGTTGCGGATCGTCATGGGTGGGAATGAGTCTGTAAGTCGCTGTTGTCAGGTTTGTCCCGTCTTAGGTCTGGAACACCACGATTTTTCGAATTTGAAGTCCCGACCTGAGTGACTACACGAGATAGCATAGGACCTTCTCCGAGCACACCATCACTCCGGCGGTCAGCGTCTCTTTTGCAGAGCGCGCATCTATTTTGTAGGCAACCAAACGATCCTCGTCTTCATCGATTTCCGCAAGAAGCCTCAGCCAGAATGCGGCGAAATCGTCTTCATCCAAGCGGCACTCAAAAATGGAATACTGCACTCGAACACCAAAATTCTCGCAGGTCTCCGCCACTTTCTTCAGGCGGCGGGGATCGCAAATATCATAGGCGATGAGGGTAAGCATCTCGCTATTGCCGGGGGCTGACTTTTCGTAAGGGACCACTGGAAAAGCCTGAAACCACCACTCTTCTATTCCTGCGGTCTTCAATTCATTAGAAAGGGCTGGAATCGATCCATCTCTGACAATGCCGTCTTGAACTGCACCGCTTGGTGCTCCAATTGCTGACGAAGTGTGGTTCTGTGTTCTACGCACTCAGAGAGGAACTGGCGCTCCATCCGCCGCTCGTACTGGAGGAAGAATTTCTTCCGACCTTCCTCATTGAGGTAAACACCTCCATCGCGTGACTCGAAATGGTCTTTGTTCAGAATCCGATGGCTAAACAAGTCCAGCGTGAGCGCCTCGCCAATGCAGGGGCGAAAGGGCTCGATCAGGTCGAGGGCGAGCGACCAGCGACCGTCCTCCGTCCGATGCAGGAGTCCGAGCGATGGATCTAAACCGTGTGAGTGCAGAAATGCCACGCACTCCGAATAAAGAACGGTCGCCGCGAAACTGACGCAAGCATTGACGGCATTGAGCGGGGGTCGAGTGGATCGCCGCTCGAAAGGAAACTCGTCCGGAAGGAATGAAGCCCACGTTTGAAAATACCGTGCCGTGGCCGCGCCTTCGTATCCACGCAGCTCATCCAGTGTGTCCGCCTGCTCCATCGAGGCGAAGAATCCATCCAGCCAGGTGATCGCTTTCTGCGATGAGTCGGGTTCGGAGACAATTGAGATCTCCGGGATCGCTCCCTCCAGGGTCGGCTCTGACTTTCTTGAGGCTAGCAGGCGCTGGAGGACTCTTCGCTGGTTGTACAGTTTTGCATGGAGGACTTTGCGAGCGAGGACGCGAACAAATGAATCGTCCCTTGTTCGCTCATACTGACGCAATCGAGCGGCACCATGTGCATTGGTGGCGGGCAGGAATCCGCCGAGATACTTTCCATTCCACCCGATCAAACTCACCGGAATACCCGCCCTCAAGAGCTCAGCGAGCGCTTGACTGGTGATGGAGACTCCTTCCATGAATACCAAGCGATCCAGGTCGCGGATCGGAATCTCTCGCAGAGTGTGCTCATCGCTGTTTTCAGGGTTCCGGGCGCGGATTTCGAGGCGTTCACCGTGCAAATGAATGCGCGCGTCGGGCTGGTTGATGCAGGCGGTCGGCATGGACGTGAATCTACCAAAGCGAGGCGTGCGCTGCGGGCATCGAGACGTCCGCTGACGTGGCAGAGTCTCAGGGGGCGATTTCAATTAGTGCTCCGGGAACCGTGAGGCTGAATCTTCCCTTTCCGGGAAGGCAGGACGCAAGCGACGCTCCCGCCCCGCCCGATCGGCGCAGCTTGGATCGCAGACTTGAAATCGCACGACGCAAGTCCTGCCCATCCTCGTCGAACGGTGAGGACAAACTTTCACCATGCCGCCAATCTGAGAAGTCCTTGCTGGGGGCCTCTGCTTGCATCTGTTTTCGGAAATCATTCATAGGGTCAATGGCTTCACCGTAGGCCCCCAGCACGACTTCCCCTGCTTTGGCCCGCTCGGCCAGAAAGAGCACGAGCAGATGCTCGCGCGGAGAGATACGGATGCGGGTTCCGTTCACCTCAAGCTCAGGCCTGCTTCGACGCACAATCAGTCTCAAATCGTGGCCTACCTGATGTCGGATTTGTTCGCCGCAGCTTGCCATTACGGCGGCGAAACGTCCGGCGGTCCGACCCAATTCTCGGCGGAACAGGCTTCGCAACGGAACAAAGGGCACATCTGCCAGCTCTACCTGAGCCCGATGGGGATCTCTCTCCTCGATCAGGGTGCCGGTCTCTTTCAGCCTTTCACCACTGCGGCGGGGCGATGCTGGCAAGGGTCCCCCAGGCTGGGCTGGGAACCAAAAGCCTGGCTGAGTCTCAAAGGGCTCGCTAACCAGCACGTGGGTAAGGCGGTCCG
>JAYTTC010000140.1:0-2416 GCA_043745255.1 Verrucomicrobiales bacterium | reverse complement strand
AGGGGCTCAGTTTGGCAACGATGAATGGTTTGGATTCTCTGTCGCGGTGGCCGATCTGAACGCGGACGGGTTTAGCGACGTGGTGGTTGGAGCGCCGCACCTCAGCAACGGATTTGGCAATGAGGGAGCGATCTTTGTTTATAAAGGATCAGCCTCGGGAGTGATGGCCACCCCAATCGGAAGGGTAGAAGGCGAATCCTCGGGAGCTCAGTTTGGATTCGCTGTCGCCTCCGCAGGCGATGTAAACGGGGACGGGTTTAGTGATGTGATCGTCGGCGCGCCCTTCTTCTTTTTCGATGACGTCACTTTCCACGAAGGTGCGGCGTCCCTTTTCCTTGGCTACACCGACGGACTTCGCACCACAGCCGCCTGGAGCATGAGTGGCAGATGGGGTGGCGCGCGATTCGGCACCACGCTGGCGGGGGTGGGGGATCTGAATGGCGACGGCCTGAGCGATGTCGTGGTCGGTGCGCCTTACTATGGCGGGCAGATCAATCAGGAAGGCCGAATTTCGGTCTTTCTAGGGGCAAGAGGTCGAGTTCCGCTCACCGGCCCCATCTGGGTCAAGAGCAGCCAACTCCCTGACGCTCTTTTCGGCTTCGCCATCTCTGGAGCCGGCGATATGGATGGAGATGGGTTCGATGACTTTCTCGTCGGTGCGCCCGGACTCAGCCATGTCGAGAAGTCGGAAGGAGCGGTGTATCTGTTCCGTGGCTACGGGACCCGTGAAATCAGACCTGCGACCAGCGGATTCTTCGAATCGGTAGATAAAGAGCCGAACGCTCTCTTCAACCTGAAAGAGCCAGGCTACGAAAAGCTTCTGATTGAGGGGGCAAAAAACGAACCTGAGAAATTCGACCGAATGCTCCGTGCGTTGCGCGAGGAGCTCCAGGCAGAGGTGTTTGATACCTCTCGAAAGCCGGATGCAATGGCCGCCCTGGCGCTGCTAAAGCTCTATGTTCCGGCAACCCTTTGGACGAAACATTTCGGTGATATTACCACCCTGACGGCTGGGGCACTCTATCTCGATTGCGGCGGCACAACCGAAACCATCGATGCGGTAGGGCGACGTTGGAAACCTGATTTGCCGTACCTCGTCACGACCCATAGCAATCAGAACCCGTTCAACGACCAACTCATCGACAGTTCCCTTCTGACCGATCGCACCATCCCTAACAATGTTCTGCTCAGCGAACGCTGGAAAAACGGTGATCTACGGTATGAAATTCCGGTTGAGAACGGGGTCCACACCGTAATCCTCTACCTCTCAGAAAATTGCCCTAGCTGTGTGAATAGCAACCTGGGAGGCACCGTGGCTTGCACCCTGTGTGCTCGCTTCTTTGACCTGGAAGTCGAAGGGCAGCGTGTGAACTCTTACAACTCTGCCGATGCGGCGCGGCCGCCCATGGGGGATGGATTCGGCACGACGTTCAAAGCAACGCAACTTGTCTTCCGAAATGTGTCGGTCAGCGACAGGATTCTCAACGTCAATATCATCGATCGAGGTTCCGGCAATCCGCCTGAAAACGCGGCAATCGTCGCAATGGCTATTCTGCAAACACCTCTGGCCAGTGGAAATATCCCACCTCGCATCAAGTCCATTGTCCCGGTGGAGTTGAACCTGGCCATTCACCTCGATCCGGGTTTGGACTACGCATCGTATCTCTCAGGCCTCGCTACATTTGATGTGGAGCGATCCGCCGATCTCAGGACATGGTCGGCGACGGAAACAGTCCCTTTCACGTTCCGGGGAGAATTGATTTTTGAGCTCGCCCCAATCGGCCGGTTGAATTTCTACCGAGTGAGGTTGCGGTAGTCGCACGGGGCATCCTCAAGCGACTGGATCGAAGGAAACTGTCCGACGAAGCACGGAAAAGCTGACTCATGAAACGACGACACTTTCTTAAAATGGCTACCGGGGTGGGAGCATCACTTGGCCTTGCGGACTTTTCTTTTCTGAGGGGCCTCCCCTCGGTATCCGCAGCCGACGTTCAGCTCCCCCGCCTCGGCGTCACACTTCATTCTGAGTTGGCTCCGCTGGTCAAACTGCTGGAGGAGACACCGCGTGAACGAGTCCTTGAGGAAGTGGCGGCCGCCCTGAAGAAAGGAGTCACCTATCGGGAGATACTCGGCGCCCTGCTCCTCGCTGGGGTTCGCAACGTTCAGCCGCGGCCCATCGGCTTCAAATTTCACGCGGTATTGGTCGTGCACGCCGCTCACCTCGCAAGCCTGGCTTCCCCTGATTCCGATCGCTGGCTTCCTATCTTCTGGGCAATCGATTCATTCAAATCATCTCAAGCTGCGGATGTTCTCGAAGGGGACTGGACCCTGGCCCCAGTCAAGGAGGGCTCTGTTCCTCCAAGCCACAAAGCACGCCAAGCCTTGATCGATGCCCTGGACCAGTGGGACGAGGAGG
>JAYTTC010000139.1:0-2417 GCA_043745255.1 Verrucomicrobiales bacterium | reverse complement strand
GCTAGCAGCATGGAGCCGAACAGGAGCTCCTCCATCTGCTCGACCGTTGCGACGCCCGTGGTTCCGAGTTGATGAATTACCAAGGACGCGGCGGCGCTCGCAATTTGCAGAGCCTCCCTCAGAGTGGCACCCGCGGCCAAGGCGACGGTTAGGTTTGCGGTGACGGAGTCTCCCGCACCCACCACATCGATGTTACCCCGCAAGGGCAGTGAAGCAACCCGCTCGACTTCTCCCTCCGGGGTTGCAGCCAGCATTCCTTTTTCCGCCAGCGTAATAAAGACACTGCGACGGGTGCGGCGAGCCACCTCGACCGCCATCGCACCCACCTCTGCGGGCGTGAGCGGACGTGGGTTGCCGGTCATCGCCGCGAGCTCGTTCACATTCATCTGGAAGGTCAGATTTGGCCAGTCTCCGACGCCGCGTCGACTATCTCCCAGGATCAGTAGCTGTGGACGAGTCTCGGTCAGCTCGCTCAGTGTGTTCAACAATCGGCGCGTGATCACTCCGGTTTCGGCCAAGTCCACCTGATCCAGCACGATGAGCGCGTCAGCGTCGCGGGCCAACTTGAGGGTGGAGTCGATCAAGCGGTCCTCCACCCCGGGAGGTGTCGGGGTCCAGTTCTTGGTATCGAGCCGGTTCAATTCCTCAGGAGGCTTTCCCGCACGGAGCAGCAGCGGTTTGCAGTAGGTGAACGTGCGGCGTTGATCGGTGGGGAGAAAATGATCGATCGGAACTGACTTGCCCTTGGCACGCAACGCATGCTGCAGTTCATAGCCCTCGCCGTCCTTGCCGCAGAAGCCTACCGGGCTCGCCGCTTTCACGCCGAGCGCGACCAGATTATTGAGGATCGTTCCCGCAGCTCCAGGCTGGCTGCGCACGTTGATGACATTGTGCACGGGCAGACCGGTCTCGATGGAGATTTCCGACTTCGACGGATCGATCTCCAGATAGCGATCGAGACTGAAGTCGCCGATCACTCCGATTCTAAGCTGGCCGTAGTGCGACGTGATTTCCTGGAAGCGTGTCTTTTTCACGAAGATCGCAATTGGTTGAGAAGATGGTGCAAGAAGAGAACGTTGTCACATTGGGCGTAGTGCATCTTGCCTCCCATCCGCGAGAAGCTTTTGCAGAAGCGCAGATAGTAAGCTGGGTTCTCGCGAGGAGGTTCCCCCTTCGTCCAGTCCCAGTTTCCACCGTCCTGCAGGTCAACCACGTAAAATTCGTGGTTGCGCACGATGGGGCGTCCGTCCTGAAGCCGCAGATTGTTGACGCAGCTCAGGCTTTTTTCGAAGACCTGGGGTGCCATGATCGCGGAACCCACCGACATCACCACACCTCCATCCAATGATTCCACCGCTCGTCCGAACAGTCCGAAATCGATCGAGGCTGCGCGACCGATCGCCGCGCCGTTGAACATCGGGTGGTTCGAGATGATGTCGTATCCGATGCCAGGATGCACGGTCAGCGGCACGCCTTGCTTGAAGGCATTGGCAAAGATCGACGTGTGTTTCCAAGGATGTTTGATACTGATTCGTCCCCCTTTCAACCCGTGGGTACGCATCGCCAGCAGCAATTCCGCCCGCGCCGGGCTGGAGGGGTGAGCCGGCTCGTGTCGCAGTGAGTCTTCGAGCGACTCGGAAGGCGGGAGATCCGTGCCGTCCTCGGCGATAAAACGTCCGACGGATACGCCATAGCCTTCTTCACGGAGAGCGCCCGAAAGCAGCGCGAGGTGAATATTCCTTCCCGTCTCGTCCCAGGTGCCGAAGGTCCCAGTGGCCACGTTCTGCTCCACGCTCTCGGTGGACCAGTTCTGAAAGGCGAATTCCCAGTCATGAATCGAACCTGCGCCGTTGGTTCCAAGGTGAGTCACCCATCCGCCCTCGATCAACTCTCGAACGATCGCACCGGCGCCGTTCTTCACCAGATGGGCCCCGTAGAGGAGCATCACGCTTGCCTTGCGCTCGCGAGCGGCGCGAATGGAGGCAGCTGCCCCTCGAATCAGGGTGTCGTTAACGGGGGTTGCGGGTTCAGGAGTGGACCTGGGGTCGATGAGAATCTCCTCAATGGCGCAGAGACTGCGGCGGCTAGCCAAAGGATAAACTTTCAACCGTCGCAGGTCGAGAGGTTGGGGAAAGGTGGACATGGTTTTGGAACTAATTCGTGAACACGCGACCAAAAAGCTCCTCAGCGTCGCGATAATCGGGAACCACTGCATCCGCGCCCACTCCCAGGAGTCTTTCTCGCTTCCAGGGATCGATCCGACCCGAGCCGTTGTTCGCCTCGTCACTGGCCACCGCGATCGCCATCCCACCCACCTGCTTGGTATTCTGAATTTCGACGTATCCGTCACCGAACGCGATCAACTGGCTGCCGAGGATTTTGTGCTCGCTCAAAATCCGATCGATGATCATCGCTTT
>JAYTTC010000138.1:0-8891 GCA_043745255.1 Verrucomicrobiales bacterium | reverse complement strand
GTGCGGTTCCGCTGATGCCCGATACGAGGTAATCATTTATCGGCGCATACCCACCCTGAGCCGCGGGTAGATCGCTGTAGGCCTGCTGCTGACGTGATCCATCGGTCAGAAACCAAGCCGAAGTGTTTGCCGCAATCAGATTTCCAAGGCCTGCGGGGCTGGAAGGATCCTGAGTCACTTTCGAAATATCGTAGCCGAGTGCGGCCATCCGCACATCCAGCGCAGCAAGGGTGGTAGTGGCGCTTTTGGAAAGTGCGTAGCGCTCTTTCAAAATCCGATACGCCGCATAGCTAATAGCCTCGCGTCGAGCAGCCGCCACGTCAGCAGAGGTATGCTTGCTATGGTAGAGATAACCCACCGCCACCGGATCATACGCAGCCCAAGCGTCATACATGACCACGGAGAGAGAAAACAAATTGCGGGCATGAACCGGGGGATGCGGTTTATCGATCCGGATGGCCGAGAGAATCTCCTCATCCCAGGTGCGGGCGATGCTGGGAGGGGACGCCGCTTGAACGCTAGACCAGGTGAGGGAAGCCAGCAAACAGCTCAATCCCGGCCGCATCGAAGAAGCCCAAGGCGTGCGGCGGAGAAATCTCATTCGACCGAGGAGCCGTGCCGGAAACGAGAGCGGGGTACGAAAGGGTTTCATAGGTGTCTGATACCCTCCACCCGAAAACTGAAACCCGCAATGTGTTGGACGAGAATCGTCCGTATTCTGGGGTGAAGCGGTAAAAAACGAGGGTGAAGCCGGTCCTGGACACTATTCCCGAAACTCGAAAGTGCCTTTGTCCATCTGGGCCCGGATAGGCAGGTCATCCCCCGCGCGATAGTTTCGGAGAAGGCTGGTCTCTTCCATCACTGCGCCGCGGGCCTCCAACCTAAGATGGCCCAGCTCGTTCACGCTGGAGACGTATTTCGCGGCACCACACTGCATCACATTGAAGACCCTCACCAGCTCCCGAAACCAGTTGGGAAATCGGTTGGTGAACTTAAGTTCCAGAATCACCATTTTCGCGTAACTCACGACCGGCTTGGTAATGTGGGTCTTAATGGTTGGGGTGAGATTCGCCTCGGCATACACGTCCCGATCCAAAGTAACTCGGACTTCATCATCGTCGGAAACGTAGGCCTCTCGCTTGTAAAAGATGTGAACTTTGGGCTTGGCGTACACCGACATCATCAACTCCGAGAAGCGCTGCAGCGACACTAGATTCGCCGGGTTCTTGCTGATGATACTCTCCGAATCTGGCAGCTGTCCCGAAAGCAACAGCGGCACGGCACTCTGACGCACCGCACCGCGCTGCTTGAGTATGCAGTCCTTGATCCGGCGCTTGATCTCGAAGAAAACCGGAGTGTCGGGATTGGTGCTGTAGTAACGAAGCCGGAGTTTGTACCGGTTCATGTCTCCGTTGATGGTTCGCCAATAGATGGTGAGATCGTCGGAGTCGAGGTAGAGGCTGTGGACCGGGTAGGAATAGTTTGGCTGCCCAACCCCAAACTCATCCAGGTTCAGGTAGCACCGAACGAAATCCCGAACGCGCAGGGCTGTTTCCTCGTCGAGGAGGTACTTCAGCTCGAAACGCGACTGCTGCATTCTGTCACCTGCCATGGCTTGCTGAGTAAAAGGGTTCTTAGGTCAATTTCTCGGTGCCAGACGCGCACGCGAAGATCACAAGATCGCTACGCGATGTCGTGAACCAAATACCGGGCTGTAGTGAGACTCTATAACTCAGGAAAGAAAGCACGTCAAAGGCCAAACTAAAACTGACTTAGGTAACCCATTTGAAGCGCACACCCCGGCCGCGGTTCCACGTTGACTCGCTGAGTCGCGTTGAGAAATCACTTCGCGACGTGGCGAGTCGCGATTTCACTGACGAAGCCCTGCTGACGGAGTGCCTCATAGAGCACGAGGGCGGCGCAGTTTCCCAGGTTGAGAGAGCGCGCCGCTGGGTTGAACATCGGGATCCGCACCCAGTGGTCTCGATTTTCATCGAGCAATAACTGCGGCAGGCCTGCGGTTTCCCTCCCGAATACCAGGTAATCGTCAGGCTTATAGGGCACATCGGAGTAGCGGCGAGGGCCCTCGGACTCGATGAACCAGAGGCGCGCGTCCACCGGCAGCTCGACGCGGAAGGCCGACCAGTTAGGCCATCGATGCCACTGTACCTGCTCCCAGTAGTCCATCCCAGCCCGCTTGAGCTGGCGATCATCCAGCTTAAACCCAAAGGGCTCGATCAAATGCAGCTGCGTGCGGGTCGAAGCACAGAGACGAGCAATATTGCCGGTATTGGGCGCGATCTCGGGTTCAACGAGGACAATATTCATTGGATGCCTTCTAAGGGCGGGTCCGGGATTGGATCCGAAACCGGGGCCAACATCGGTTCGGACAGACGGCGTCGACGGGGCACCGACTTACCGTCCCTGCGATAAAATACCTTCCACAGTGACAGTCCGCAGGCCGGAGCGGACATCCCCCCCGTGCGTCGGTCCTTCGACTCAAGCATCGATCGAATGTCCTCCAGGGCATACCTCCCACGACCCAGTTGAATCAGAGTCCCAACGATCGATCGGCACATCCGATAGAGGAAACCATCCCCTTCCAGGATAAAGGTGAGCTGGGAGCCGCTTTGGCGCAACTCTACTCGTGTCAAAGTCCGCACCGTATCTTCGACGACGTAGGTGTGATTGGTAGCAAATGAGCGAAAGTCATGGCATCCTTGGAAGACCGGGGCCGCTTCCTTCATCCGTCGCACATCCAGCTGATGGGGCACATGCCAGGCGAACCGAAACAGCATCGGATTCATCACCGCATGATTCCAGACGGTGTAACGGTATTCCTTACCCGACGCATCGAATCGCGCATGGAAAGTGACCGGGACCTGCTGCACCTCGACGACTCGGATGTCTTCGGGAAGACGGGCATTGAGCGCCAGGCGGATCTTGCGGACGGGCATTCGGAATTGCGGGCGAGGAAGCTCGACATGGGCCACCATCCCTCGCGCATGCACTCCCGAGTCAGTGCGACTGGATCCGTGCACGTGATGGCCGCCCGGAAAGATTTCTTCGACCGCTTTTTCCATGAGCTCTTGAACAGCCGTACCAGACTTCTGGAACTGCCATCCGGCATATTCGGTACCGGCAAACGCGATGGTTAGCTTCAACTTCACGGTATCGCCACCGCTCGCCATGGCGGATTCCGTTGTACTAGTTTTGGGCATCCAGAAAGCTCTGTAGCAGCACTGCCGCCGCCATGGCGTCGACCTTTTCCCGCCGTTTATCGCGTCGCACATTGGCCTCGATCATCACGCGATTCGCCTGCGCGGAGGTCAGTCGCTCATCCCAGGTCCGAACAGGAACCGGAGTTACCGTGTGAATCTGAGTCACAAACTCGCGGACCTTCTCAGCGGCCGGCCCGTAAGATCCATCCATATTCCGCGGCATTCCGACAAGAATGAGCTCCACCTCCTTGTCGCGAATAATCGCCAGCAAGCGATCCAGCGCCTGCGGCAGCGGCTCCGCCAGAATGAACTCGAGCGGTTGCGCGATCATCTTAAGCTCATCGCTCACCGCGACACCGATTCGTTTAGTTCCGTGATCGAGTCCTAGGATTCGCATGCGTGTCAGAAAGGTTCACAGAAAGATTCACAGGTCTCGCATCGCGGCGGCCGCAGCTGAAACGGTGGCGTCGATGTCGGCAGGGGTGTGGGCGAGCGAGATGAAGCCTGCCTCGAATTGCGAAGGGGCTACATAAACCCCACGCGACAGCAGGCCGTGGAAGAATTTCGCAAACCGAACGCGATCGCTTTTCATCGCATCCGCAACATTGTCTACCGGTTGATCGGTGAAATAGCCGCAGAACATCGAGCCGATGCGCTGGAACACCACAGGAATGCCGGCAGACTTCGCCGCGGACTTCATCCCCGCCTCGAGCTGAGCACCCCGTTCCTCCAGCTGTTCATATCCCCGACTCGACTCGAGTTCTTCGAGCGCGGCCAACCCTGCCGCCATCGCCAGCGGATTTCCGCTCAGCGTGCCCGCCTGATACACCGGACCGAGCGGCGCGAGTCGATCCATGATCTCGGCGCGCCCACCGAATGCGCCGACGGGCAATCCTCCCCCGATGATTTTTCCAAAACAGGAGAGATCAGGGGTGATCCCAAAGCGCCCCTGCGCGCCCCCCAATCCCAGCCGGAAACCAGTCATCACTTCATCAAAAATCAACACCGTCCCTTCATCTCGAGTCATCTGACGCAGCAACTCCAGGTAGCCCGGCTTGGGCAGATAGAGGCCGGCATTCGCTGGTACCGGCTCGAGAATCAGACCTGCGATTTCACCCTTGTTCGCGGCAAACGCGGCTCGCACCGCATCCGGGTCGTTAAACGGAAGAACGATGGTCTGGCGGGAGAAGGACTCGGGTACCCCTGCGCTGTCCGGTGATCCGAAGGTCAGCGCACCGGAACCGGCCTTCACCAACAAGGAATCGACATGGCCGTGGTAACATCCGTCGAATTTAATGATCTTGTCGCGACCCGTGAAACCGCGGGCAAGTCGAACAGCGGACATCGTTGCCTCTGTTCCCGAGTTGCACATGCGCACCTTCTCAACACTCGGAACCACACGGCAGATCCTCTGGGCCATCGTGACCTCGAGAGGATTCGGAATACCAAAGCTGGTACCCAGCGCAGCCCTCTCCTGCACCGCGCGAATGATCTTCGGATGGGCATGTCCCAGGATCGCCGGACCCCAGGTACCCACATAATCGATATACTCATTTCCATCCACATCCCAAATCCTGGATCCTGCAGCCCGTTCAACGAAGAACGGCTGTCCGCCCACGCCACGGAATGCACGCACCGGGGAATTCACGCCCCCGGGGATGCACTGCAGGGCCTGAGCAAAGAGGGCCTGGGATTTAACGGATGGGTTCATGAGCGGGTTCATTGTGATTCTCAACTCCGGATGGGATCAAGAGGCAAAAAACTTGCACGTGCGGTTTGCCGAGGGATTTGCTACATCCGATTCGTGCATTCCCTTTCACGTCGCGATTTCCTCGGCCAATCCACAGTCAGTGGCCTGGCCTTGGCCACAGGAACACTCCTGACCTCCTCGCGGCCGCTGGCCGCAGCCGAAAGTAAGTCGGTCCAAGTGCATCCCGCTGTCGGGTCGCAACTCTATGGATGGGGCCAATACTACGAGCGCGAGGGGAAACATCTGGAGTCACAGATCGGTGAAGCGCTCTCCGCTCTTCGAGATGCAGGATACGACTACGCAGAAGGCAGTCTCGATACCGCTACCCCGGACAACAACGCCCGATTTGCTGATCAACTTCGGGCAAAAGGGATGCGCCCGGTAAGCTTGTATACAGGCGGGGCCTTCCACACCTCCGAAGCAGCACCCAAGACCCTCGCTCGCATTCTCGCGGCGGCCCGCGTCAGTCAGTCGGCTGGATTCGCCGTGCTGGTCTGCAATCCCGACCCGATCGGACGCGAAAAGACGGATGCCGAGTTGGAAACCCAAGCCAGCGCACTGCGCGATCTCGGGCAAGGACTGCGGGAAATCGGACTCCGTTTTGGGCTCCATCACCACACGCCGGAAATGAAACAGCAGGCGAGAGAGTTTCATTCTAACTTTCGAAAAACCCAGGCCGGCGTGGTGGATTTCTGTTTCGATGTCCATTGGATTTACCGAGGAGGGCTAGCACCGATGAAGGCGCTCGCGGAGTACCATGACCGAGTCGTTTCTTGGCACCTCCGGCAGAGTCGGGAGCAAATTTGGTGGGAGGACCTCGCCACCGGAGACATCGACTATGCGGAGATCGCCCGATTTGTTAAAGGGCATCATCTCCCACAACGATTCTCGGTGGAGCTAGCGTTGGAGCCCGGAACGAAAATCACCCGGAGCGTGGTGGAAAACCACCGTCGCAGCCGGGCGTTTGTAAAACAGATTTTCGGGGTCTAAATTCGCGGCCGCTCGACGGAGGACAGTCCTCGCTGCCGGTGCCTCTCGTATTGACTCGGACCTGGCGCAGGTCCAGTTCATCAACGGCATCCAGGATGAAGTCGCTCAAGGGGGTCGCAAGGAACCCGATCACGCAGATTGGGGGGGCAAAAGTAGCGGAGTGTCGGGGTCGATATTGATGAAGCGGGGACCCATGCAGAGCTCAACGCCGTTGCCCGCCTCCATCTTCAAGGAAACCCTCAGCGGATCGGCTCTTTTTCCGTGGCAAAATATCTAGCAGCCTGTCGCGACGATTCCTAAGGGTTAGCTCAGCACAAACGAACTCCTCAGCCGGACTCACGTCCGGTGGGGACAAGTCCGACAGGCTGCTAGGCGGTCGCCGGAGCGGCAGAGCCAAGCCCAGGACCGATCTTCGGCGGCACCGGCTTCATCACTTCGGGGAGCGTTGTGGCAGCCTGCGCTCCGCGGGGCGGATCGACCGCAGGGGGCGGCTCGGGAGGCGTAAAGCTGCCGGTCCGGACGATGTCCTCAACCTGCTTACCGTCCAGTGTCTCGTGCTCTAGTAGTGCGTTGGCAATCAGCTCCAATTTGTCGCGATGAGTATTGATCAGCTCGGTAGCGCGCTGATACGCGCCATCAATCAATCCTTTCACCTCAGCATCGATTTCTCGCGCGGTGTCGTCGCTATAATCCTTGCGGCGCATCATCTCGCGACCGAGAAACATCTCTTCATCGTTGCCAAATTGAATCATGCCCAACTTGGTGCTCATCCCGAACTGGCAAACCATGGAACGGGCAATATTGGTCGCCTGTTGAATGTCCATAGCCGCTCCGCTGGAGATATCTCCTGAGACAATCTCCTCCGCGATCCGACCGCCCATGATCATGCAGAGCTGATCCAACAGATGCTTGCGGCGGTGGCTCCAGACGTCTTCCTTGGGAAGGTTCATCGTCGACCCGAGAGATTGTCCGCGCGGAATAATGGTCACCTTGTGGAGGGGATAAGTATTCTCGCAGAGAATGTTCAAGAGGGCATGTCCGGCCTCGTGCCAAGCCGTAAACTTCTTCTCCTCTTCCGTCATCGCCAGGCTGCGGCGCTGACGTCCCCAGCGTACCTTGTCCCGAGCCTCCTCGAGTTCCTTTCCTCCGACCGCCTTCATATTCTGGCGAGCGGCGAGCAAGGCGGCTTCGTTAAGCAAATTAGCGAGCTCGGCTCCGGAGAAACCAGGAGTGCCGCGCGCAATTACCGACAAATCGACTCCGGCCTCCAGCTTCACGTTCTTGGCATGAACCTTGAGTATGGCTTCGCGACCCCGTAGGTCGGGCAACGGCACGGTGACCTGTCGATCGAAACGACCGGGTCGGAGCAGTGCAGGATCCAACACGTCGGGTCGATTGGTCGCGGCGATGATGATGATGCCTTCGGTAGTATCAAACCCATCCATCTCGACCAGGAGAGCATTCAAGGTTTGCTCCCGCTCATCGTTACCACCCCCAAGCCCCACGCCTCGGCTTCGGCCGACCGCGTCAATTTCATCAATAAAGACAAGGCAGGGAGTGTTCTTGCGAGCTTGCTCAAACATGTCTCGCACCCGGCTGGCACCGACACCGACAAACATTTCCACGAAGTCCGATCCACTAATGCTGAAGAATGCGGCATCCGCCTCACCCGCGATTGCCTTGGCGAGAAGGGTCTTTCCGGTTCCCGGCGCCCCCACCATCAAGACGCCCTTGGGGATGCGGCCACCCAGCTTCTGAAATTTCTTAGGATCCCGAAGGAACTCCACCAATTCGGAAACCTCTTCCTTGGCTTCTTCCACACCGGCGACGTCCTTGAAGGTGACCTTGTTCTTCTCCTTGCTCATCAGACGCGCCTTGCTCTTGCCGAAGCTCAGAGCGCCCTTGCCCGCCATGCGAATCTGACGAATAAAGACAAACCAGATCAACACAGCCAGCAAAAGGAGCGGACCGACTCCCCAGAGGAGCTGCAGCAGGAATGTATTGGGCTGCCGGACCTCAAACTTTCCGGTCTGGATAAGTTTATTCTCAAGCTTGTTAGGAAGCCTTACCCGAGCCACAAAACTCTCCTGGGCTTCCTTACCATTGTCGAGGATGTGCCGGCCCTCGGGTGTGACCTTGATGGCCTGGCCGCGCACTTCTTGAAGAACGGTTTGTGGATCGTAGGTGATCGTGGCCTTGATGATCAGGTTCGACTCCACCAGGGCCATGAATTCAGGCTGCTGTAACACTCGGCCCTGGGGACTGGCCCCTTTGTTGACCATAAACAGCAACGGAACCGTTGCCGCGATGGCGATCCAAAGCAGATAGCGTTGAGGTGAGTTACGAAGATCGCCGCCGCGTTTTTCTTCGTCCCGATTCTTGTCGCTGTCACTCATGATTTCGGATTAGTCCGGTCCAAGCTAGCACCCGCGCGGTCTACCGGCAATAGGGGGGCATGTAATTAGAATGTTATGC
Organism: Verrucomicrobiales bacterium; assembly: GCA_043745255.1. Taxonomy (GTDB): domain Bacteria; phylum Verrucomicrobiota; class Verrucomicrobiia; order Limisphaerales; family UBA11320; genus UBA11320. Next base: position 455 of record JAYTTC010000138.1, on the reverse strand, counting down.
CCAACCTTGGCAAACCTGAGCGCCATGAGACTGAGGGGCAATGCCGCTGTCGAGCCTGAAAGCGAGGAACTATTCGAGGGGAGTTTATCGCCAGTCACGCTTCGCCCCAAGTTCAACCTCGTCCACTCGCCATTCATAGCATCGGCCAGACACCGCAGGGCTGGAGAGGGAAAGTGCCCGTACTTTCGAGCCTCGGCACCGGTTGGCCTTTTGACTGAGCTTCCATTTCTGAAGGCAGAGGTCCTTTTCAGGTCCGTCCTAGGGGTTTGCACCCCAATCGGCTCAGCAGTTCTTTCCATGCGCGCTCTCTCCTTCTACCCCGACCGGCCCAACAGGTGCTCGTGTTCCGTTTCTTCCCTGTCGGTTCTGGCTTCACCCTTCTTGGGAGGCTGGCCGCCGATGTTTGCGTCACGAGCCCTAATCCCGCAAGGGGTGAACTCTGTCAGGCCTCGTGA
>JAYTTC010000137.1:0-8894 GCA_043745255.1 Verrucomicrobiales bacterium | reverse complement strand
GCTGAGAGAGCGACTGACGACCTAGCTTGGTGTGATCGAGACAAAAAATAACTTTCTGGGCCGCTCGAATCATCGCTCGCTGGATCTCGATCAGGAGTCCGTGCGAGTTGGTAATGCCCTGCGGAGTAATGCCTCCACTGCTCATGATCGCCAAGTCCGCATGGATTCGCGAGAACGCTTCCACCGCGAGCGGCCCCACAAGAACGCCCAGTCGCGGATAGATCACTCCGCCCGATACCACCACCTCGACGCGATTGTGTGAGGCAAAGAAATTCGCGACCGGGAGCGAGTTGGTGATGATCTGCGGAGTCTTGGACTCCAGGTGTCGCGCAACGTGGTACACCGTGCTGCCCGCATCCAAAATGACCGTCTGATTGGGTCGCACCAACTCAGCACAAGCGCGACCGATCGCCTCCTTCTCGTTGATCTCATGCGTGTCCCGAGTAGAAAAGGTAAACTCATCCGATCGCGGATTCAGCAGTCGTGCCCCTCCATGGGTGCGCTTCAGCGCCCCCTTCCCTTCCAGAACCTGCAAATCCCGTCGCACCGTAGAGGTGGAAGCATCGACACGCTCCGAAAGCTCGTCCAAAGAGGCAAACTCCACCTGGTGGAGATACGCTTCGATCCGTCGTTGACGCTCTTCGGCTTGCATTGATTCTGGTTCAATCCATTCCCAAACAAAAAATGGCGTTTGGTAGAATGTGGATGAAAAATGGAAGATATTGGAATATTTTGCAATCTTTTGTTGACTCCTTTTCAAAGCCGCGCTTAATTTCCTTCCACGACACATGTCTGCGCCTAACACCATTCCGCATCGTGCTGCGGTTGAGCATCTCGTCCGTCAGACTGTGTATCAGCGCTTGGGCAAGCCGCTGCCTCAGGCATCCTCAGGGCCGAATCCGCTGGTGGTGAACGTCAGCGCGAGGCATTGCCATCTCACCCAGGAGGCGGTCGAGGCTCTCTTTGGAAAAGGCCATCAGCTCACGGTCCACAAATGGCTCTACCAGGAGGGGCAGTTCGCGGCCAAGGAAGCGGTGACGTTGATCGGACCTCGCAGCCGAGTGATTTCAAACCTTCGTATCCTCGGGCCTTGCCGAACCTTAAACCAGATCGAGCTCGCCTACACCGACGCCATTGCGCTTGGGTTTGATATTCCCCTTCGCGCCTCCGGGAGCATTCAAGGCACCCCGGGAGCGATGATCATGGGGCCGTCTGGTTTTTTCGAAATGCCGGACGGTGTCATCCGAGCTCTGCGTCATGCGCACATGCATCCCAAGGACGCCGAGCATTACGGAGTGAGGCATGGCGATGAGATGAAGTTGAAGATCGGGGGACCCTGCGCCATCACACTCGACAAAATGCTGGTGCGGGTGGACAAGAGCTTCAAGCTCGAGGTCCACATCGACACCGACGAGGGCAATGCCTGCAACCTTCAGCCAGACACGCCCTGCGAGCTGGTGAAACGAAGCGGGTGAACTTTCCGTGAACCTAAGAATTTTTATTCCTGTTAACACAAATCACCCCAACACAGACCAGATATGAGCGAAGCCATCGGCATGATTGAAACCAGGGGCTACACCGGAAGCGTCGAAGCAACCGACGCGATGGTGAAGGCGGCCAACGTCACTCTCGCAAAAACCATCTCCATAGGCGGCGGCCTGATCACCGTGCTCTGCCGAGGCGACGTTGCGAGTGTTAAGGCGGCGGTAGACGCCGGCAGCAAAGCAGCGAGCAAAGTGGGCGAGCTGGTCAGCGCGCACGTGATCGCTCGTCCGCACGAGGACCTTCTCAAAGTGTTCATCGGCCCAGCCAAGTAATTCCGTCAACCCAATCTCTAACTTTGAATCCCATGTCTCAACAAGCAATCGGCATGATCGAAACCAAAGGCCTTTGCGCGCTGTTCGAAGCCGCAGACGCCGCTCTCAAGGCCGCGAACGTCTCGTTCAGCGGATGGGAGAAAATCGGCAGCGGATACGTCACCGGATTCTTCCGCGGTGACGTCGCCAGCGTCAAGGCTGCCACCGACGCCGGTGCCGCAGCCGCGGCCCAGGTCGGACAGGTCATCACCGTTCAGGTGATTCCGCGTCCGCACGAAAGCCTGAGCGGGCTGGGCAAGTGGATCTCCTAATGCCTCCAAAAACGCTCCGACTCCGCTGAGTCGGGGCCGTGGCAGTTCCACTCGGGCTGTTCAACGCATCACGTGAAGATCCTGGTCGCTAATCTCGGCAGCACGTCACTCAAGTGGCGCTTGTTTGATTTTTCAAACAAGAGTGAGCGCCTGCTGCACAAGGGCGGATACGAGCGCGTGAGCAACTATCCGAAAGCGATCAGCGACTGCCTCGCGGAGTTGAAGAGTGCCGGACATATCTCCAGCGATCAGGATCTGGCGGCGGTCGGGTTCAAGACCGTGATGGCCAAGGGGATTTCCGGATGCGTGCCGCTCACCGAAGAGGTGGTGAAAGCGATGGAGGCCTTCAATCCCATCGCCCCCGCACACAACCCGCCCTATATCACCGGCATCCGCCTCTTCGCCCAGCGAATGCCCGGAACCCCCTTGGTGGGTCTGTTTGAAACCGCGTTCTATCAGTGGGCCCCCGAGGCAAGCACGCGGTATGCGGTGCCTGCAGCGTGGTATGAGGCAGGGGTCCGACGCTGGGGATTTCATGGTGCCAGTCACAAATTCGTGGCGGAACGTTCTGCGGAACTCCTCGGCAGAGACGATGTGGCGGCGCGCGCCCGGCAACTCTACGTGGATGGCGGCACCACTCTGGTGCGCAACCCTCCACTGCGCGTGATCTCCTGCCATCTTGGGGGCAGCTCGAGCATCAGCGGGATTCTCAACGGCGCTGCGGTCGGAAACAGCCTTGGGTTCAGCCCACAGTCCGGCCTGCCCCACAATAATAGGGTGGGCGACCTTGATGCCTTTGCCCTGCCCTTCGTGATGCGCAGCCTTGGGCTCAGCCTCGAGGAAGCCGAACGTCAGCTGTGCAAGGAATCTGGACTCAAAGGGATCAGCGGCGTGTCCAACGACATTCGCGACATCCAGACCGCCGCACAACAAGGGAACGCGCAGGCCAAGCTGGCCATCGACGTGTTCATTCACAGCACTCGACACTGGATCGGTGCCTATCTGGCCCAGCTCAATGGGGCGGACGCGCTGGTGTTCACCGCCGGGATTGGCGAAAACCGCCCCGAACTTCGAAGCGCCATCTGCGAGAACCTCGATCAACTCGGCATCCTCATCGACCCCGCCGCCAATGAAGCATTGCGCGCGACCGAAGGCATCATCAGCTCTCCAGCGTCCCGCGTGAAGGTGATGGTGATTCCGACCAACGAAGAATTGGTGGTCGCTCGTGAAACCAAGCGCCTCCTGGAACGTTCGAAACACTGAGCCCGATTTCCTATATTATTTAAACCCACAGTAATTCTCCAAAAATCCAAAATCACATGGCACAACAAGCAATTGGACTGATTGAAACGCGCGGCCTGGTCGCGCTCGTGGAAGCCACCGATGCGATGCTCAAGGCGGCAAATGTGGAACTCGCCGGACCGATGATTCAGGTCGGCAACGCCCTGGTCACCGCAGTCGTCGTGGGCGACGTCGCAGCCGTGAAAGCGGCCACCGACGCCGGCGCACAAGCGGTCAAAGCGATCAAAGGTGAGCTCGTCAGCGTGCATGTGATCGCGCGCCCGCACACGGACGTGGAGCAGGTCCTGCCCAAGAAGGCGGTCAAGTAAGCTTCCTGGTGCGATGGGCGCACCAGGCCTAACTCCGCCGCGAACCCGGTTCGCGGCCACACGAATAAAACTATGTTCCTGGCCCGAGTCGAAGGTTCCGTGGTGGCGACGAAGAAGGACAGCAACATGAGCGGCCGCAAGCTGCTCCTGCTGCGGCCCCAACTCGTGGACGACAAGGACCCCAGCCAGTTTCGTCCAGGAACAAACACCATTGTGGCGGTAGACAGCATTGGGGCGGGAATCGGGGAACTCGTCCTCTTCTGCCAGGGGAGCAGCGCCCGCTTGGCGAGCGGAATGAAGGAGGCCCCGATCGACGCCGTGGTCATCGGGATCGTCGATGTCGTCGATGTGCTCGGGAAACAGATCTACAACGCGAAATCCTCGTGACCCGCTTCCGTCCCCGTCGGGAAGACAACTCCGGTGACCGGTGGCTCGAGTGAAACTCAACTGACAACTTTTTGATCCGATGGCTGTGATTAACGAAACTCTCATCCGCGACGTGGTGGCCGAAGTCCTCGGTCGTCTCGGCACCTCCAACCTCGCTCCGGCTGCCACCAAAGAAGCAGCCACGAGTGCCGACAACCACGCCTGCAACTGCAGCGGGAAGGGCAGCGCTGCCGCAACGCCCGGCGCTCGCGGCAAATTCGGCGTGTTCCAGGACGCGACCGAGGCCTGCGCGGCCGCACAGGAAGCCTTTCTTCAACTTCAGAAGAAGGGGATGGAAGCGCGGCGCAAAATTGTCGACGTGGTTAAGCGGATGGCAGAAGCCAACGCGCAGGAGTGGGGCCGCATCGAACTGGAGGAAACCAAGATTGGTCGGCTCGACCACAAGATTGAGAAACTTCAGATCCTCAAACTAGTGCCGGGTGTTGAATGGATTCGTCCCGACGCCCTGAGCGGTGATCACGGCATTACCCTCGAGGAATACACCCCGTTCGGTGTGGTGGGAGCGGTGACCCCCTCCACCCATTCCATCCCAACCCTGAGCGGCAACATCGTCAACATCGTCGCGGCTGGAAACTCGGTGGTCTTCAACGCGCATCCCACCGCCGCCCGCTGCGCCGCCGTGGCAGTCAGGGCCTACAACGAAGCGATCTATCGCGAGACCGGGATTGAAAACATCGCCTGCATCATCGAGCAGCCGAGCTTTGACTCTTTCAAGGCCCTCTGCGCGGCGGAACCTGTCCGGTTGCTGCTCGTCACCGGTGGACCTGGCGTGGTGAAAGCAGCGATGCAAACCGGCAAGCGCGCCATCTGCGCTGGCCCTGGAAATCCTCCCGTCCTGGTCGATGGCACCGCCTGCATGAAACGGGCGGCGGAGTCGGTGATCAAGGGAGCCAGTTACGACAATAATCTTCTCTGCATCGGCGAGAAGGAGGTCTTCGTGGTCGGCGACACGTTTGACAAGTTTATGGGCGCGATGAGCACCGCCGGTGCCGTTCGATTGAGCAACAGCCAGCTCGAGGCACTCACCAAAGCCGCCTTCACTTTCAAGGAAGGCCACGGCGGCGGATGCGCCGAACCGGTGGTGAACAAGGACCTGATCGGCAAGGACGTCTCCGTCCTCGCGAAGTATGCAGGCCTCTCCGTTCCGGCAAACACCCAACTGCTGTTCGCCGAGACCGACGCCAATCATCCCTTCGTGAAGGAAGAGCAGATGATGCCTTTCATCCCCGTCGTACGCGTTCGCGATATCGAGGAGGGAATCACCGCTTCGAAGCTCGCCGAGCATAATTACAAACACACCGCCATCATCCATTCCCATGATGTCGAAAACATCACGGCGATGGCGCGGGCCCTCGACACCACGATCTTCGTGAAGAATGGCCCCTGCATGGCCGGCCTGGGATTGGGTGGCGAGGGTTATCTGAGCTATTCCATCGCCACACCCACCGGCGAGGGCGTCACCAACCCCCGCACCTTCACCCGAGTCCGTCGGTGCGTGATGGTGGACAATTTGCGGATCTACTGATCACTCCATGTACCTCGCGCGAGTCGAAGGCAATCTGACCGCCACCCGGAAGCATCCAAGCTTCGACGGCTGGCGTTTGGTCATCTGCCAGCCGATCTCTCGTGAGGGCAAGGCCGAGGGAGTTCCCCAGGTGGCCATCGATTCCCTCGGTGCCGGCATGCACCAGCGGGTGATCATTTCGAGCGATGGTTCCGCAGCTCGCAAAGCCGTCGGGGATCCTCAAAGCCCCGCGCGATGGATCATCCTCGGAATTGTGGATGAAGTTTCGCCTGGAACCACCGCGCTGGAGGATTCCGTCCGATGAGATTGGGAAGCGTCATCGGCCGAGTGACCCTCAGCGCCACGGTACCTGAACTCCAAGGCGCACGGTGGCTGATCATCAGCCCGTTCACCCGTGAGCATTTTCAACGAGGATCTATTCCACTCGGTGGGGTCAGCAAGGATCCGAGCCTGGTGGTCTATGACAGCCTCGGCGGCGGGGTCGGCGACACCATCGGTTTCGTCGAAGGCCGCGAAGCAGCACAACCCTTCGACAAACCGCCCCCCATCGACGCCATCAACGCAGCTCTCGTTGACACTATTTTCTACAACCCGAAGCCTGAATCACCAGGTGCCTAAAAAGCTATGCCCGCTGTCATCACTGCCCGAGACGTTGAAGATCTGATCGCCAAGGGTGGCGATCCAGCGAGTCTGCCGTCGGACGCCATCCTCACCCCCTCCGCCAAGGATGTTCTCCGCGAGATTGCCAATCGTCGACCCTCTCCCTCCTCGAAGGCGTCAGCCTCTGCCTCCGCGCCGACCAAGGCTCTGAGCTCAAAGTCCTCGAAAACGGAGCTCGAAGCCTACTTCAACTCGCCCTACCTGCAGACGCTGAAGGAACAGATCTGCGACATCGGCCGTCGCCTATGGGGCCGGGCTTATGTCGACGGTAACGGCGGCAACATCGCCATCCGGGTCGGCGAGGACATCGCGCTCTGCACCCCGACACTGGTCAGCAAGGGCTTCATGCAGCCGGCAGATCTCTGTCTCGTGGACTTCGAAGGCAATCAGCTCGCGGGCGTGAAAAAACGCACCAGCGAAATCCTGATGCATCTCCAGATCATGAAGCGCCAGCCGAGAGCGCTAGCCACGGTGCATTGCCATCCGCCTTACAGCACCGGATTCGCAGTGGCGGGCGTTGAACCGCCCACCTGCATGATTCCCGAGTATGAGGTCTTCTCCTCGGTAGCGATCGCACCCTATCGCACCCCAGGCACTCCCGAGATGGGACAGCTGGTCGCCGATCTGGTGGATAAACACAACACCATCCTGATGGCGAATCACGGTGTGGTGAGTTGGAGTCACCTCACGGTCGAGGACGCCTACTTCAAGATGGAGATTCTGGAAGCCTACTGCCGCACAGTGCTGGTCTCCGCGCAGCTGGGAAAGCCGCCCCAGACCATGACTCCGCGCCAGCTCCAAGACCTGTTGAACATCAAGCAGAGCCTCGGAATCCCCGATCCCCGAATTGGATTGAAAGAGTGCGAGCTTTGCGACAATGCCGAGTGGCGACCCGGCGTGGCATGCGGCCTACCCGCCGCCCCAAGTCAGGGTGCCAAAGCCGATCCCGATGCCGAGGCCCTCGTCAAAGCCATCACCGAGCAAATCCTCAGCAAGCTCAAATAGCGCAACTCAGGGTCGCCAAAATTTTTGCGGCTGCACATGAAGTCTCTCGATTCAAAACTGGCGGAGATCCGATCGAACCCGCACTCGCGATCCTTTATCATCGCGGATGCGAAGGATGCCGACATGGCCTTCGGCATTCGCGCGCCCGGACCGCGAGGCTATCTCGCGAGCGAGGGAGCGAGACCCGCGCAGTTCTCTCCAGAGGTCTGGACTCGTGACGAGTTCGGCCACCGAAATCTCCCCGAGTTTCTCGACATCATCCGCGAAGTGGTGGGCCAGGGCCTAGTCGACATCATGCTGATGTCGGCCTCGGTGAACGAAATGCTCTCCATCAAGGAAGGCCTGTTCAATCGCACCCAAGTGACACCGGCCGCGCGCGCCAACGACACCACCGATGTGTGGGCCGTTCGCCACGGAAGCTATCTACAGCAACCCGCGCAACCCTTCCGAAGCGCCAGCATTGATCACATCCAATGCGGACAGCTCGAATGCGACCGAGAAGGAGAAACCTTTCCAGGTGCGAATCTGGGACTGTACTCCGTCACCTTCGTGAACGAACTCCAGCAAGACCGCGCCACGCTGGAAGCCTTCAAGGCGTTTCGAGAAGAAGCCGAGCGTAAACAGTTCCGCTACTTCCTCGAAGTCTTTGATCCGAATGTGAACAGCCACATTCCTGCTGAGAAATTGGGGGAATTCATCAACGACAATATCCTGCGAACGCTGGCCGGAGTGACCGGTGCCGGCCGACCGCAGTTCCTAAAGATCGTCTATCACGGCCCGCGCCTGATGGAGGAGCTGGCTCAATACGATCCCAATCTAGTGGTGGGGATTCTGGGGGGCAGCGCGGGAACCACCTATGACGCCTTTCGACTCATCCACGACGCCCAGAAATACGGGGCGCGGGTCGCGTTGTTCGGGCGGAAGATCAACAACGCCGAGCACCAGCTGGCCTTCATCGAGATGCTACGGCTGATCACCGATGGTCGCATAACGCCCGACGAAGCGGTACGCGCCTACCACGGAGTGCTTCAGGGCAAGGGCATCAAGCCGAAGTTGCCGCTGGAAAAGGATCTCGAACTGACCGATCAGGCGATGAGCTATGGAGGCGGAAGCCCTCGCACTCAAGTGGACATAAAGAACAACCCCTTAGCGCGCCCGAGCGAAAACTCTGCGTCACCGGCGACCCCCGAGATCCACTGGCCTCTCCTGGTCGGCGGCGCTCCCGATTTCTCCAAGATGACTCCGATCGAGCGATGCGCCTACGACGCCGCGCGACTCAAACGTCGCTACGGATAAGTCCGGATCAGACCTGCCACTCGCCGGAAAGCGTCGTCCACAAAACCCATCGCACGCTTCAGTTGCTAGTCGCGTTCGATCGCATTTCGAACAGAATCTCCTCCCGTTCGTCGATGATTCATTACACTGTCGCCCACACCTATGCCGAGCCTCTCGAACCGGTTCTCACGGACGCATTCCGTGATACTCTCAAGCCTCCTTCTTTACTTCATTGCTCTTGAAG
>JAYTTC010000136.1:0-8900 GCA_043745255.1 Verrucomicrobiales bacterium | reverse complement strand
GGGTGATGATCCTAGGACGCTGAATGACGGGCGATAACGCCTCCACCTTTCGACGCAGTTCACTGTCGGTTTCCCACCTCCAGACGACCATTCGGGCTCGAGGGGAGTAATGTTTGGGAAGCTGCCCGGGACTCTTGAGGATCTCGTCGTGAGTGGACGAGGATGGGCCTGCCAGCGGTTCGTCGACGGTCTGGCGGAGGGCGGATTCGTGGATCATCCCGGGTCGCAGGACGCGAAGCGGAATTCCGGTGAGATCCACCACGGTGGATTCAATCCCGACCTGCGACTGGCCTCCGTCAACGATTAAGGAGATCCGCTTCCCTAGGCTCTCTGCGACATGGGCTGCGGAGGTGGGCGAGAGTTGATTGGCCAGATTGGCACTGGGTGCGGCGAGGGGGAATCCACAACTTTCGATTACCGACTGCATCAGCGGGTGGCTGGGCCATCGAATCCCGACCGTGTCGCCTCCCGCCGTCACAATCTCGGGAATGAGACTGGATTTTGAAAGAACCAGAGTGAGAGGGCCGGGCCAAAACGCACGGGCTAGGAGCGTCGCGCTTTCAGGCCAGTGGCTTGCGCATTGCCGGGCCATCATGGAATTGCTGACGTGGACGATAATCGGGTTCTGCTTCGGACGCCCTTTAGCTTCATAAATGGCCGCCACAGCTTTGGGGTCCAGTGCATTGGCTGCCAATCCATAGACCGTCTCGGTGGGGAGTGCCACCAGCTCTCCTGCTTTCAGTCGGGAGACTGCTTCGGCCACCGCCGCGCGGAATAGCTCGGGGGTATAGGTGGGAAGAATGCAGCTAGAGTTCATGCCGAGGACTCGTGAGCGAGAAGGTCTGAACTCTGGGTTGTGTGGGAGGAGTGCCGAAAGGGATGGGCAAAAAAACTAGCGGGTTTTGGGATGACACACAGAAATACATCGCCAAAACCCGCCGCTCCTCCCACACAGGAGGAAAATATCGTCAAACACCGACCTCTGCGCACAACAGGCATGAGCTAGCTGTGTCGATTAATCCGAGCTGACTTGTTTGCAATGTGCATCACGAGTCGGAACGCGTCAAACATTTTTCGCCTTGGGCCACACTCTTTTTTCAATGTGCCGTCACGGTTGACGCTGGCGGTGTAACTCCATTCGTCTGAGCGACCCATCGTTTGAACAGAATCTTGGAGTTTCGCCCGCTTTGTTCGTATTTTTCCCTGCGAGTAGCGGGGAGCATCTCGGGCGTTCCCTCGACAAATCCGCCTTTGCTCTGAAAATAGGTGAAGGCTTGGGTCGAGAGCGCAAAAAACTCCTTCAAACCCAACTCTCGCGCTTTGTTCTCGATGAACTGGATGAGTTTTCGGCCAATTCCTTGGTTTTCGTGGCCACGACTAACCACCAAGCAGGCCAGTTCAGCCACTTTCTCCTCGGGGAAGACGTGCAGAGCCACGCAACCGACGATGTTTCGGTCCAGCTCGTAGAGATAATAGTCTCCCAGCTGCTTTTCCACGCTGGCACGAGTGCGTTTGACGAGTTCGGCTGATTCGACTGAGTTTTTGATCAACAGGAGGATGTTCCGGATGTCTTTGCGGAGCGCGGGACGTATCTGGCTGTACTCGTTGGCGTAGATCAGCGTTCCGATTCCGTCGTTGGAAAACACCTCAGCCAGGAGCGCTTCGTTCACCAGACCGTTGATGATATGGACGCGCGGAATCCCTAGCTGGCAGGCCTGCGCTGCATGGGTTGCTTTCGACAGGCAATCAGGATGGAAGTCAGCACGACGGGCCGCAAGCTGCGAGGCCAGGGTCCCAGCGAGCAGGTCGGAGATCTTCTGTCCTTGAAAGAAAATGCCGTCCATGGTGCCGATGAAAATTAGCTTGATCGCTTTGAGGGCATCCGCGACTGCGACCGCCACGTGATCAGAATTCACCCGATAGGTCCGCCCCTCGCCGTCAAATCCCAGCGGGGGAAGAATCGGGAGGATGCCTTGGTTGAGCAATCCTTGGAGCATCTCGACATCCACCCGTTCCACCTTGCCGGTGAAGAGATGGTCCACACCATTGAGAATTCCCAGCGGATGGGCGATCACGGCGTTAGTGGAGACAGCGCGAAGATCGTTAGCGGAGAGTCCTTCGAGAATTTCGTGAGTGAGCCGATTGGAGCTGGTGAGTGCCAGAGCGAGGGTGCTGCTGTCGGTGATTCCGGTTCCTTCGAGGTCACTCGGAATCAGGTTCTGCTCGTCCGCAAGGGCCTTGATTTGTGCCGCAGCCCCGTGAACGATCAGTACTCGGATATTCAGCGAGCGAAGTACCGCGATATCTTGGAGAAGGCTGGCGAAGATCTCGTCCATCACCACCGCAGCGTCGATGCTGAGGACGAAGGTCTTTTCTCGGAAGCGAGGAACGTATTGGAGGATACCCCGCAAGTTGGTCAGCTTCATTTCAAATACCGGCTAATTTACCATGGCGCGTCGACGCGCCCACGCGTGGCGACTACTAAGCTGTTTTCATCGAGGTGCAACCCTTATTTTTGGTGCAGATGGGACACGGGTGTGACTAAAAGTGGGTGAGAATGGAGTCTCGCCTATTCGAAGAGGTGGGACGGGGATGGGCCGATACGGCCCACACTACAGAACTACAGCCCATCTTCTGTAGTGTCGTCCGTATCGGACGATCGGGTCGGGGGATGGGCCGATACGGCCCACGCTACAGAATTACAGCCCGGCTTCTGTGGCGTCGTCCAGGGGCCCGGTCTTTTTTGCGTCTCCTGCGCCTTTTCGCGACTAAGCCCGGCCCTGCCCGTTTCCGATCCGGGGAGGAGCGTTTTCGCGCAAAGCTACTCAGACCCGAAGGGGGTTGCTTTTGATGTTTTTCTCTCGCTTGAAATACCACGAATTAGGAGGCACTTTAAGCGCCAATGGAATTTATTCGGGACATCCAAGCGCACTGTGTCAGGGAAGAACGGCCGTCGATCTCCTTTGAGTTCTTTCCTCCCAAGACCGAGGAGGGCGAGAAGAATTTCTTTGAGAAGACGCTTCCGGAATTGGTGAAGCTGAACCCGGACTTTTGTTCGGTGACCTATGGCGCGGGGGGGACGACTCGCGACAAGACGCTCGGGATCGTCGAACGCATCCAACGCGATCACCACCTCACCGCCATGACCCACCTCACCTGCGTGGGCTCCACTGAGGAGCAGTTGGGAGAGGTGCTCGCTGATGCTTCCCGACGCGGCATTCGGAACGTCCTCGCGCTTCGAGGAGATCCTCCTGCGGGTCAGGGAGAGTTTTCCAAGACGCTCGGCGGTTTTGAGTATTCTTCAGAGTTGGTGTCGTACATTCGGAAAAAAGGCGGATTTTGCATCAGCACCGCTGGGTTTCCCGAGGGACACATCGCCTGCAAGGAAGGTCGTGAAGTCGATTGGAGACGCTTGAAGAACAAGATCGATTGCGGCGCGGACTTCGTGATCACTCAGCTGTTCTTCGATAATGAAGATTACTTTCGATTCCGCGACTTCCTCTCGAAGCTTGGAAATACAGTGCCCATCCTCCCAGGGATCATCCCCATCCTGAGCGCGACGCAGATCAAAAAGTTCACTGCGATGTGCGGCGCTCGAATTCCAGATCGTCTCTCGCGGGAGTTGGATCGCTTGGGGGACAACGATGAGGCAGCCGTGGAGTATGGCATCGAGTACGCGACCGAACAGTGTCGCGGGTTGTTGGAAGGAGGGGTCACGGGTCTCCACTTCTACGCCCTGAACAAGGCGCGCTCTACCGCTCAAGTGGTTCGGAATCTCGGACTCGCGAGGCCGCGCTCCTAGCAGACCGGCTTCACTTTGACGAACTGGGTCTCTCGGAGATAGATGGGCTTTAGCCTGTCGCCTGTCACGAACTCTGTTCGGCCTTTCGCCAGCATTGCGAGCACTCCTGCGTCGGGATACAGCGCGGTGGCGGAGGGAAGCAGACGTTCTAAATCGGGCCCCGCGACCCGTTCTCCTCGCTGGAGTCGGGCCTGGAGTTCGGGGATCTCGACCCGTTGCAGTGGATGGGATTCAACATAGCCGCTCCCCACTCGACGGTAACCCGCAGCATAGGCTTCACCCCGTTGTGCATCGAAAACGAGAGTGAGGGGCTCGGCCCATCCGAGCTCACTGGCCTGACGGGCCAGGACCTCCACGCTGGGGATCCCCACGATCTTCACTTTCGTGCCGGCCTCCCAACCTTGGGCGATGGAAATACCGGCTCGAATGCCGGTATAGGATCCCGGCCCCAGACCTAGCGCGAGGTGAGTGATCGCGACCTGGGTGGTCTTCTGGAGGGAGAGTGCATCTTGGATAAGCCGGAAGGCGAAGGAGGTGCGGGGATCGTCGTTGAGCGGAGATCGCACCACGGAGGGAGCTGCGTTCGACTCCAGACGCAGCAAGGCCACACTCCGCATCGGAGAGGAGAACTCAAGTCCCAGAATCATCATAAACAATCTCTCGAATGGTTTCGTCGGGTGAAAGAATGCTCACCCAGCGCCAGCCCATCGGTCGCACAATCTCGCCCGCTCGCTCGCACCATCGTTCCGGCCACTCGATCACCGTGATGCCCCGGGGCTGGAACATCGTCTCCTCCAGCCCTGCGCCCACGACTTCTTCGCGTGAGCTGAGACGATAGAGATCAAGATGATGGAGCGGGAGCCGTCCTGAGGTGTATTGGTTCAGCAAAGCGAAGGTGGGTGAATGCACTCGCTCCGTGACTCCCAGTCCCCGCGCGATGCCTTTGACCAGCTCGGTCTTGCCTGCGCCAAGATCGCCCTGGAGGGCGATGACGCTGCCCGCCGTGAGCGCGCGCCCCCAGGATTCCCCCAGGGCGGCGGTCTCCGCTGGGCTATGCGAAATGAACGTAGCCATGCTCCTGAAGTTCACGGCTCCCCGTCTTGTCGCACAGCAGAATGCCCGGCTGGGTTCGAATCTTTCCAATGCAAGTCAACCGCACCGCTGGAAATTCAATCTTCCAGGCGTCCAACAGCGGGACCGCCGAGGCCGGAGGCACGGTGAACAAGAGCTCGAAGTCTTCGCCATCGGTGAGCGCGGCGACGAGAGCGGGCTTGGCAGCGTCTGAGGCTCGGGCACGAAGAGTGGCGGCGCGTCGGATCGGAATGCTCGAGGCCATCAAAATGGCTCCCAGCCCGTCTTCTCTCAGCAGATGACGCAGATCTCCGGCCAGCCCATCGCTGAGGTCGATCATGGAGTGAGGGCGGAAGTGGGATGCGAGCCAGCGCCCTTCGGCCAGGCGAGGCTCGAAGCTGAGATGATGTCCGTCCAATGAGCCGCCGAGCTCTCCGGTGACAAACAGGGCATCCCCCGACACCGATCCTCGGCGAGTGATGAAGGCATCCCGTTTCACAGTGCCGAGGAGGGAGACGGAAATTAGAAGGCGCTCCGGATTGGTGGTCGTTTCCCCGCCAATGATCGAGACTCCATGGCGGTCTGCGAGGGATTGCATGCCCGCGTAGATGGCCTCAATGAAGGACGGACGGAATTCGCGGGGCAGCGCCAGAGTGATCAGAGCTGCAACCGGGGTACCGGCCATGGCAGCGATGTCGCTAAGCGCGCGCGCGAGCGCCTTGTGCCCGATCTGTTCCGGAGCCGTATCCTGAGTGAAGTGAATGCCCTCGACCACCGCATCGGTCTTCAGCAGGAGTTGGCGATCGGGAATTCCTAGATCGATGACCGCACAATCATCCCCCGGCCCGACATTCACCGCCGGAGACATGGGCAAACCGCGAGTGAGCACTCGAATTAACTCAAACTCATTCATAGCGGCGGCGGGTTTTGAATCTGCGCATGCAATGCTTCTTGCTGCAGAAAGAGGGCGAAGTTGATGGAGTTGAAACAAGCATGAGAGATCATGGGAGCGATGAGCGTTCCGGTGTGCTCGTAGACGCGAACAAGAATCACTCCGAAGAGGGTGAGAGGAATGAATTTTTCCGCATCGCCGTGAATGAGTCCAAACACCGCGGCTGACAGAACGCACGCAATTCCCGGGCTGGAATACTGCTTGATCGCTGGATAGAGAATTCCACGAAACAGCGTTTCCTCGAAAAATGGGGCGCCTACCAGCGCGACATAGGCGAAGAAAAATTTTTCCAGCGGCGCTCTCGCCTGCTGGAGGATCTCCAGCGGTTGCTGCAACCGCGGTGTGTGGTCGAAGTGGGTCAACAGCCAGGTGGAAAGAGCGCTCAAGGCCAGCATCGCGACGGTCGAGACGGCTCCCACGGTGATCGCGAAGGGGAGTGTTTTCCTTACCGAGGGTGCCGAGCCCTGGAGAAAGCTCGGCCAAGTAAGTGCCTCATCTCGGAGAAACCGACAGAACACCCAAAATAGACTGGCCTGCAAGATCAGGTTGGCCAGGAGAAATTGGTAGAATCGCGCGGTGGAAGGCTCTGCCTCGCGTGCGTGGTGAATCGATTTCAGTCCGGCAGGGAAGGCGTCCTGCAAGATCAGTCGATTCACACGAATCCTTTCCAGTGCCGGGGGCGGCGTCTTGAGTCGTTCAGAGGCGGTGTGGCTTGGAGAGAACTCCGCCAGGGCCTCGGGCGACCGGAGAGACGCGTCGGTCAGGACCTGATTGAACAGATTGGTCAGCAACGCGATGACCTGATCTTTCGACACGGCGTTGGTTTCGCTGCTATAGGAGGCCAGCAGGCGCAGGGTGTCCGGGGTCAGGCGGCTTTGCACCCGCTGCACCACAGAGTTGGTGGTTCGAGGGTTGGAAAGTGACAATGCAAGACGTCCGGGGTCAGCAAGGTCTTCGGGAGTCAGCAGGGAGGAACCGATCCAATAGGTGAAGAGCATCGGCAAGAGATTGCTCACACCAAAGGCGATCAGGATTCCTGAAGCCAGGCGCACCAAAGAGAGAGAATTCCAGGGTCGATCCGCTAACACGCGGCGGAGGGTAGGTGGGACAACAAGCGGTGACGAGCGTTTTGCGTAAGATTGCCCTTGAGCCGAAGGAGTGGGGGCTGCGTATTCTCACTCCCTGATGAGCATTTTGGATGATCTGCAATGGCGCGGGATGGTGGCGGACTGCACGGACGTGCCTGGCTTGAGTAATCGCCTGGCCGCGTCCCCTATCACGCTCTACTGCGGCTTCGATCCCACGGCTGACAGCCTTCATGTGGGAAACCTGGTACCCTTGCTCGCTCTGCGGCGTTTCCAGTTGTTCGGTCACCACCCCATCGCGCTTGCCGGCGGCTCCACCGGCTCTATCGGCGATCCCAGTGGCAAGACGCAGGAGCGCCAGCTTCTCACCCAGCACACGCTCTCGGAGAACATCGCCTCCGTCAAAGTGCAGCTGGCCAAGTTGCTCGATTTTGATACTCCCACCAACCCGGCGCGGCTGCTGGACAATGCCAGCTGGACGTCACCGGTCAGTTTCATCGATTTCTTACGCGACATCGGAAAGCACTTTTCCGTGAACATGATGATCGCCAAAGAGAGCGTCCGAGCGCGCATGGAGGATCGCGAGACCGGCATCAGCTACACCGAGTTCAGTTACATGCTGCTCCAGGCCTTTGATTTTTATCACCTGCGCAAGGAGATGCATTGCGAACTCCAAATCGGCGGAAGCGACCAGTGGGGAAACATCACAGCGGGGACTGACCTCTGCCGCAAAAAAATGTCCGCCGTGTGCTTCGGCCTGACCTTGCCGCTGATCACCAACGCCGATGGCAGCAAGTTTGGCAAGACCGTGGCCGGTGCCGTATGGCTCTCTCCACATAGGACCAGCGTCTATCGCTTTTATCAATTCTGGGTCCGCACCGACGACCGTGACGTGGCACGCTATCTCAAGTATTTCACCTTTCTATCACGATCCGAAATTGAAGCGCTCGAGGCCCAGCACGCGGAGAAGCCCGAGGCTCGTGTGGCGCATCGAGTGCTGGCCAAGGCCGTCACCGATCTCATTCACGGGGAGTCGGCGACTCAAGAGGCGATGCGGGCCAGCGAGATTTTATTCGGTGCTGAACTCGACGGAATCTCCGAACCCACCTTCAATGACATCCTGGGCGAGGTTCCCACCCAGTCGATCGCACGCTCGAGTCTGGAAGGTGCCGGACTGTCCTTGATCGATCTTCTCGTCACCGCCGGTTTGTCGACGTCCCGTGGGCAAGCCCGCAAAGACATCGAAGGAGGCGGGATCTACTTGAACAATGTGCGTATCGCCGATGTCTCGCGCGCGGTGACAATTTCAGAGCTTCTGTTTGACCGACACCTGCTCCTGCGCAAGGGAAAACGGAACTATTGCTGCCTGACCGCTGGATGATTTACTGAGGCTTGAGGATTGGCCTCCGTAGGCCAGGGGACGGTCTTTCGGTCGCCGCAGTCCGTGCAGACGGTGTCGAGTGCGATGAACTGCTCCTGACACCGAGGACAATACGCGAGGTTCACCGTCTCGCTACGGAGGGGAGGGGCTAGAAGCTCTTCGTCTCGCAGACCCGACTCCCTGAGGAAGATCGTCATCGAGCGTCGCCATCGTTGAGTCGACCATTCTAGCGCTTCTAGAATCGCTGTCTCTCGACTCGGGCGATCTGGCAGGATCGGATGGTGAAGATCCCGATACACCAGGCCTGCGATAGTCCTGAACCGATTCGTGTCACACAGCACCTTGGCTACGGCGAGCGGATGAAATCTTTGGAGGGCATTCCGACCCAGATGATCGGGAGATCGAATCGCGCTGAGCGGAGCGAGCAGCGCGGTGCAGACACGGACGAAGCGATCGTCCGTGTCCGAAAGATAGAGTCGCCGATGCGCCCGCCAGAGTGAGAACGCCAGCCACGACGACTGAAGGTAGATGGCTCCCAGCAACCACCAACCGACTCGCTCCAGCCCCAGCCGGTAGATGAGGAGAGGAGAAAGAAGGAACAGAAAGCAG
>JAYTTC010000135.1:0-2421 GCA_043745255.1 Verrucomicrobiales bacterium | reverse complement strand
CCAATATTCACATTGATGGGCGGCAATCCTGAAGTCGCGCTCTGAGCCAGCAGAGACGGACAGAGCAGTAGGATCAACGCCAGCAGACTCCAGAGTCGGATGCCGCAGCGGAGCGATTTGAGGGATGCGATCCTCAAGGAGTCTTCCTTCCCAACACTTGCTGGAATGCGGCGGCGAAACTGGCGGGTCCGGAGGGCCCGGCTTCATCGCTGTCGCCTTCGGGAAGGTGAGCAATCAAGGACACTCCGGCGGTCGAGGTCCCAATGAGCATTCGCTGACGCTCATAGCCGACCACATAGATGGACTGCCTGCCGCCGAGGGACTTCACGTCCATCACCACCAGACGGGGACCGCCGCATCGCACTGAACGGGTCTGCTGCCAGCGCCGGATCCCCCAGATCGCCACGAGGAACAGTGCGATCACAAAAACCAATGCGCCGATCAGCCGCAGAACAGAAAAGCCAAGATCCGGCAACGGGGCCGGCATGGCGACAGTGTTGGTCGCCACTGCATGGGCGTGGAGAGGAAACCCAAAACAAGCAAGAACCAGGATGCCAGGGACGCTGATCGAGAGCGTGGGGATGGCGGATTGTCCGGCGGGCCTGAACTCCATCACCCCGCATCGAAGCGGACCGAGGATGCTGAGCGAGTTCATTTGGAGAAAATCTCGGTCACTTTGATCCCGAAACGATCCTCGACCACCACCACCTCTCCCTTGGCGATCAATTTTCGGTTCACGAAAATATCCACCGGAGCGTCCGCCACCTTGTCGAGCTGGATAACCGACCCGATGGCCAGTTGCAGCACCTCTCGCATGGGCATGCGACACGATCCCAGCTCGACGGAGATCTCCACCGGCACGTCCATCACCACATCCAAATTGGGGGGAATATCAGTCATGAAAAATGGAATCCACTTAACTGGGGAGGACCTTATTGAGCTGGATCGCCCAGTTGCTGTCCAGATTCCCAAGGGTTCCTTCAAACTTGCGAAGATTCGCGAGCCGAAGGGACACATGTTGCTCGCAGTCGTTGCTCAAGGGAACAATATCGCCAAGGCGGAGGTTGGCCAATTGACCGATACTCATGGTGGAGCCAATCCACTCGGCCGTCACTGGAATCAGCACCTCCTCCAGCCGGGGGTTCCAGCGAGGCTCTGGGGTCTCAACCTTTTCCAGCTCCTGGGTGTTGAGATCGAGGTGCTTGTTCATCCGATGAACCAGTGGCTCGAGCGTGTAGTAGGGAAAGCCGAGCTGAATGGGTTCGACGCAATCTCCGATATGGGCCTCGATGGTCAGATGGAGCATCACCGTGTCGCTAGCTGCAGTTTGGAGAAACCGCCCGTTGGTCTCATGCCCGAGGAGAACGGGACGAATCTCCTGATCGTAGTTCCAATGATTGCACCACTCCGAGAGCATGATCTTCAAGGCCTGGTCCAGGAGCGCGATCTCTATTTCTGTCATCTCTCGCTGGCCCGAAACGTTCGTCGCAGCACCGCCCAGCAGCCGATCCACGATCGTCAGCCCAAGCTTGGGAGGAAGCTCCAGGATGCACACCCCGCGCATGGGATCCGCCTTAAAAAGGGTGATGTAGGTGGGATTGGGAAGGATCTCGAGGAACTTCTGATAAGTGATGGTCTGCAGCTTCGACATTTGCACTCCCACCTCGAGACGAAGATAGGTGGAGAGTCGACCTGCGAGCGAACGAATGAACTCCTCGTGCCAAAGGCGAAGCTTGCGCAACTCGCGGACCGAAAGAAATGCGGGTTGTCGGAAATCGTATGGCTGAATCGCATCCAGAGGTCGCTGCTGACGTTTTCCATCTGACGTCACGACCTCCGCTTGTCCCTGGGCGTCCTGGACCTGGGACAACAGCCGCTCGACATCGGACTGGGAAAGTACTTGTCCTTCTGCGTTCACGAGAGGGTGTGTTGAGTTGGTGGTATTGAGAACAGGAGCGGCCGACTACTGGATGGCAAACTCGGTGAAGTAGATCTCCCTCACGGAGCCGTTTCCGAGCACCCCGTTGAAGACCGACACCAGCTCGATGCGAATGAGATTTGCCGCGCCTGGTTTTTCCAGATCCTGGATTGTTTTGGTCCGCAGAGTGCCGATCGCCATGTCCATAAGCTGATCCTTGTTGGACTCGACCTTGTCTTTGATATCGGAGTTGGAGCCCACCAGGGTAAAGTTGGTAAGGAGATAGCGTGAGCCAAGCGATCCGGCGACATTGACCAGGACTTTGCCAAACTGAACGGTGGGCCGTCCCCCGCTCCCGCCGCCTTCTTTTTTGCCACCCCCGTGTTCCTCAGTTTTCTTAGCGCCTCCGTGCTCTTCCGATTTCTTCGCCCCCTCCTCCTTGGGATTGGACTTTGCGTGCTCCTCCGTCTTTTTTCCGTGAGCCGGTTCCGCCGCCTCACCTC
>JAYTTC010000134.1:0-8927 GCA_043745255.1 Verrucomicrobiales bacterium | reverse complement strand
TGCCGTGCTTGTGCTAAGCCGTACCTCGGTGAGCGGAGAGGATCAAATCCTCGTGATGGTCAACACCGATGCCTATCACGAAAGACAGTTCTCCCTCTCGGCCGATGAGTTTAAAGAGCTGGGAGAACCCGGATTCGAGCTCATTGGCCACGCCCTACCCGTGACCGATCGTTCCGATCCTCGCACGGTGCAGTTTCGTCTGCTCCCGGCAGCCTGCATCTGCCTCGGCACTTCCGCGGAACCGAAAGGGCTTCACGGAGACGCCTACCGCAACGCCCGAGCCCGAGCTGCCTGGGCTCTCCAATCATTGGCCGAGATTCGTCCGAGCGAAAGCTTTGGACCGTTTGACTGGCAGGTCCTCGCACAGCGCGTGGACGAGGATCCGGCAGCGTTTCTTTCCGCCTCGACCCAACTGGATCTGCCCGCGCTGAAGCTCGATTTGGTGGAGGCCATCCGCCAGATCAGCGACACGACACGCTTCCCTTCCGTAGTCGAGTGGTCGAGCGAGGACGTTTCCCGACTCATCCTGGTCCCACCCCGACACTGGCTCCTACTCCGCGATCCGCGTCCTTTTCGCGCCTGCCTTAAGGGTGATCCCTCCCGTCCTCCGCAACATCTGGAGTCCGTGCCCACCCGCGACGGCCACATCCTCGGGTTCTATCACGACGACCAGAGCGAGCAGACCCTCACGCTCACAATGGAGCGTTACGATGAAACGAACCGCCATCTGACAGGACAAGTTCGTTGGTTACCCCGTATCCCAATCTTCAACGCGAACGGTATCGCCCACCGCGATGATCTGATCCTGCTCACGAATGGGCGAGGCGGCATGGCCCGTCTTGGCGTGGACCTCGGAAGCATACGCTCCAAATACGATTGCGCGCTGGGAGCAAACCTGAATTCTGAATTTCCAGTGGACCGCCACGTGCTGGTCAAGCGACTTAGGCTCTGGGTGGTGGCAGACGGATTTATCAGCGCATTGACCGCGGAATCGACGACCGATTTTGTGGCTGGCCCGCCTAGCCGATGGCGATTTGAAGTCAACGCTGGAGATGGTCGCAAGGTCCGTGTGGATCTAGAAGCGGACATGCTCGAAGGTCGGAATACCACAGTTTTTCGCGTCAGTCGCGTGGCACTGGCTTCGGAGGCTCATCATCCTCTGCCCACACACTGCGAGGTCAGTGTCACGGTTAGAGTGGATCTGGAAGACCGAAACTTTCACTGGGAAACAAAGCGAAACCAGAGCGCGGAGGCGCACTTCTCTTCACACACCCAGCCGTTCGAAGGACGAGCGGGATTTGCTTTCAGCCCCGCAGCGGACCGAGTGCTCCGTGTTTACGCATCGCACGGAAGCTACCACTCGGAAACCGAATGGATCACGAACATCCCTCACCCGATCGAGTCCAGTCGGGGACAGACCGGCGGCGGAGACGCCTTCAGCCCGGGGTGGTTCAGTGTTCCTCTAAGCGAGGGACAGTCGGGGCACCTGGTGCTCTGTGCGGATCCTTCCGAACCCTCGGAGGCGGTGGTGGAGCAGTTCGCCAAGGATCGCCAGCACCGACAAGAGGTCGCCTTCCAGCGGGCTGGACTTGTCAAGACCGACAAGTTCGCGCACGCACTCGTGCAAGCGACACATGCCTACGTCGCGAGACGGGATGATGGCCGTACGGTGATCGCGGGATATCCATGGTTTCTCGACTGGGGCCGCGACTCACTGATTTGCGCGCGAGGGCTACTCGCTGCGGGGCTGCTGGACGAGGTGAAAGCGCTGCTGCAGGTGTTCGGCCGATTCGAAAGCAACGGCACCTTGCCCAACACCATTCATGGCGCGAACGCGTCGAATCGCGACACCTCCGATGCCCCGCTCTGGTATGGCATCGTCTGTGAAGAACTGGCGGGGCGAATCGGCAGGCAGCTTTACTCGCTCCCTGTCGATGCTCAAGGGCGCACCATTGCCCAGGTATTGCGCAGCATCGCCACCGGCTACCGCAGCGGGACGCCCAATGGAATCCATATGGATGCGGAGTCGGGACTCATCTGGAGCCCGGCACACTTCACCTGGATGGACACGAACTATCCCGCAGGGACGCCGCGGGAAGGTTATCCGGTGGAAATTCAGGCGCTCTGGATCCGACTCCTGAGACAAGTCGCCACACTAGAGGATCCGAAGACTTCGAAGGAATGGCAGGCGCTCGCTGAAAAAGCGACGCGCAGCTTTGAGCATTTTTACTGGGATGAGGAACGCGGATATGTCCTCGACCTGCGGATCGCGAGCTCGGGAACTTCGGCGAGTGACGCCGTGCCGGACAGCGCGCTTCGGAGCAACGGTCTGATGGCCATCAGCCTTGGCTTGGTGACCGGCGAACGTGCGCGCCGAACCGTGCTCGCAGCCATGCGCTACCTGGTCGTGCCTGGAGCGCTCCGCACCCTTGCTCCGTTGCCCGTGACTCCTCCGATTCCCATTCGCGGTGCAACCGGAAACCTTCTGAACGATCCCGCGCAGCCTTACTTGGGTCATTACGAAGGAGACGAAGATACCCACCGAAAGCCCGCCTACCACAACGGCACCGCCTGGACTTGGACCTTTCCGAGTTTTTGCGAAGCCCTGGCGCTGGCATGGGACCGCGAACCGACGGCTATCGCGGCAGCCAAGGCCTATCTTGGGAGCATGACCGGTCTCCTACGATCGGGGTGTGTTGGGCACCTTCCCGAGATCGTGGATGGAGATTATCCTCACGCGCAGCGAGGCTGCGACGCACAGGCCTGGGGAGCGACTGAAGCTCTGCGGGTTTGGCGCTGGCTGAACGGCGACTGATTTCAGGTCGAAGATGTGAGCTAAGAGAACAAATGAACCGCGGCCTCAAGATCGCGATGGATCTGCGATTTGAGTGCCTCGACCGAAAGAAACCTTTGTTCCTCGCGCAGCTTTCCGACGAAGAACACTTCGATCTCCTGCCCGTACAAATCCCCATCAAAGTCCAGGATGTGCACCTCGACCCGCAGCGAGGGAGAGCCGGAGGCCACAGTTGGGCGGAAACCGAGGTTCAGCACCGCCCTTCGAGGAACACCGTCAGCAATCGCATGCACCGCATAGACGCCCGTTGGAGGTAGCACTAATCCCGTCACATCAAGATTCGCGGTCGGAAAACCAAGCGTTCTGCCCAGTTTATCTCCGCTGATTACCTTGCCGGCCAGCGACCACGAACGTCCCAACATCTGATTGGCCTCCTCCAATCTTCCGCCAAGGATGGCCTGACGGATGCGCGTGCTGCTGACCGTCTCCCCATCCAATGCGACAGCTGCAAGCCCGTGCACTTGGAAACCCAGCTCGACCCCAAGCTTCTGCAGCAAGGCAACGTTCCCGCTTCGTTGGTAACCGAACGCAAATGCGCTCCCAACCGAAAGGCTTCGAAGCCCCGCGAAGTCGGTAATGAGCTGGCGAATGAATTGCTCTCCATTTAACCGACTAAACGCTTCGTCGAAGGGAATGAGCAGAGCCACATCAAGCCCCAACTGCTCCAGCGTCCGGAGTTTCTGGCCGTTGGTATAGAGCATGGGAGGCAGGCGCTCAGGAGCCACGACAGCGCTGGGGTGGCGGTCAAAGGTAACAACCACCGAGATGGCCCCGAACTGATGGGCATCCACCAAGGTGCGGCGGATGACCTGCTGATGCCCCAGATGAACGCCGTCGAACACACCGATGGCCGCGCAAACGCGACGACCCTCGGACTTCAGCTCATGAGTCTGTTGGATCACCCTCATGTGGATCGATTGGGTGCAGGGACGCGCGAATGAACTCCCGTTAGGCTTGAGCCACGAGCTTTAGAATTGGGATCACTCGCTTGCTCAATTCGTCGGGAGTCATCTCGAGGACATCCTCGAAGGTCGCCGCATCCTCAACGTCAAAACGCCCGGAAACCAATCGCCTGAGAGTATTGAGATGAGCACCACAACCGAGCTTCTGGCCTAGGTCGTGAGCGATGCTTCGCACGTAGGTGCCCTTGGTGCAAGCGACGCGAAAAGCACCCACGGGCTCCTGGTATTCGGTGAAACGAAGCTTGTAGATGTGGATCAGGCGAGGCTTGCGCTCCACTACAATTCCCTTCCTGGCGAGCTTGTAGAGCGGCACCCCGTTCTTCTTGACTGCGGACACCATCGGCGGCTCCTGCATCTGATCTCCGACAAACTCCCCGGCAGCAGCGTTGATCTCATCTAAAGTCATGGGCGGCACCGGCAGAGAGGAAACGATCTCCCCATCCGCATCATAACTGTCGGTAGTGACTCCGAAAGTGACGTGGCCACAGTAAACTTTGTCGTCGGCCATCAGCTTTTCAGAAAGCTTGGTGGCCTGGCCGAGAACCAGGATCAGGAGCCCGGTGGCCTGGGGATCCAAGGTGCCGCAGTGACCTACTTTTTGGATTCCAAACTGGCGACGCACCACATCCACGATGTCATGGGAAGTCGGGCCGGCAGGTTTGTCGATCAACAGGGCTCCGTCAAAGGCTTCAAAAGTCTTCATTCGTCGCGGACCCTTTTTAAAGCTTTCTTGATCGCAGCCAAGACGCGACGTTGCACAGTGAGCGGCTTCCCGGCAATGCGAGCTCCCGCAGCGGCTCGATGCCCTCCGCCTCCAAACTGGCCTGCCACGGCATTGACATCCACCAATTCACTCTTGGAGCGCAAACTCAAGCGCGTCAACTCCGGCTCCACCTCTTCGAACACACAGGCCACGATCACCTCATCAATGGCTCGGATGTGATCAATCAATCCCTCCGAGTCGGCAGGCTTGGCTCCGGTTTGAAGGTAGTCCGACTGTTTCAGCCAGAAATAGGCCGTCCGGTCCTGGTGAGTCAGCCGAAACTTGTTATAGACGCGCTTCAGCAACTTCATCCGCGAAAGCGGATAAGACTGATAAACCTCATGGCACACATGTGCGAGGTCCGCGCCCCGCTCCACCAGGTGACTCGCGGTCTGAAATGTGGATGGCTTGGTAGAGGCATATTGGAAAGATCCGGTATCGGTCGACACCGCAGTGAACAAGCAATCCGCAATCTGTCGGGTGATCGGCCACTTCGCGGCCGCGAGCAGCTGATAGATCAGCTCCCCAGTCGAGGCCTGCTTGTCCGACACCCAGTTCACATCGCCATAACGCGTATTGCTGGGGTGGTGGTCGATGTTGATGAATAAACGACGCTTCGCAATGTGCTGCGCAGTGGTTCCGAGACGCTCCAAGGAGGCGCAGTCGGTGGCGATAACGCAATCAAACGAACGCCCTCCCTCAGGATTACGAACGAGCTTCTGAGGATCGAGAAACGCCAACTTGGCGGGCAAAGGGTCCTGGTTCCAGCAAACCACGTCCTTGCCCGCAGCCTTGAGAGCGAGAGTGAGGCCCAATTGCGAACCTATGCAATCACCGTCCGGTCGGATATGACCCACCACACAAACAGAATGACTGTCGCGAATCCCGTCGAGGATTCGCTGAAGGATACGGGGTTTCATTCAGCCGGATTCCGCTGCTCCAGGTCCTCGATCATTCGAAGGACCCGGTTACCACGTTCCACGGAATCGTCGAAGAGGAACCGAAGCTTCGGCGTGAATTTGAGAATGACGGCCTTGGCCACCCTGTCGGTGATCCGCAGCCGCGAGGCATTCAAAAGGCCCGCCGCGAGCTTCTTTTGTTCAGAAGTGCCGAAGAAACCGAGAAGCACGCGAGCCTGCTTGAGATCAGCAGTCATCTCCACCTCGTTGACCGTGATAAGCCCAGCCTGGTGGACAGGGACCTCGCGTCGGATCGCTTCACCGATCTCGCGCTTGAGGAGTTCGCGCACCCGAAGTTGCCGATGAGAAGGCACAGAGAGAAAACCTATCAGAGTTCAGGCGCGAGCTTCTCGATGCTGTAGCACTCGATCACATCGCCGACCAGGAACTCGTTGAAACCATCAAGTCGAATACCGCACTCCATGCCAGCGCGAACTTCGTTCACCTCGTCCTGAAAGCGCCTCAGAGAAAGCGAAACCCCTTCGTAGATTCGGCTCTTGCGCCGCATGACACGCAGCTTGCCCCGCACCAAACGACCCGACGCCACCATACAGCCCGCGACACTGCCTCCCTTGGAGAGTTCGAACACCTTGCGGATTTCCGCAGATCCGACGACCGTTTCCTTGATAATCGGAGGAAGCAAACCCGCCATCGCCAGCTTCACCTCGTCGATCAGCTCATAGATGATCGAGTAGAGTTTGACCTGCACCCCTTCGTGCTTAGCCAGATCCGATACACCATTATCAAGCCGGGTATGGAACCCGAGGATGATAGCATGCGACGCAGAGGCGAGGGTGGCATCGTTGCTGGTGATAGTGCCTACGGCGACATGTACAAATTCGAGGCTGACTCGGCTGGAGTCGATTTTCTGAAGGGCTTCGACGATGGCTTCGACGGAGCCTTGTGTGTCCGCCTTGATCACGACTTTGAGCACCTTGGCACTCGCTTCTTCGATGCGCCCAAAGAGATCCTCAAGGGTGGCCCTGACATTCGGTTGTTGCTGAGACTCGGCACGCGCATCATCAGCACGCTGCTCAGCCAATTCGCGGGCGGCCTTCTCGTCCTCAATGGCGCTGAACTCCAATCCTGCCTGCGGAACTCCATTCAACCCGAGCACTCGAACCGCCACTGAAGGGCCGGCTTCCTTAAGTCGCTTGCCCTCCTCGTTGATCAACGCGCGAACGCGACCCCAGAAGGGCCCGCAGATCACAGCCTCGCCAAGCTTCAAAGTTCCCTTGCGAACCAGGACGGTGGCGGTAGGACCCCCAGGTTCCAATCCCGACTCAATCACATTCCCCTTGGCCAAGCGGTTCGGGTTCGCCTTCAGCTCCAATAGATCCGCTTGGAAAAGGATCATTTCCAGCAGCTTGGGCACGCCCTGCCCTGTCAACCCGGATACGTCCACAAAGAGGGTGTTGCCGCCCCATTCGTCGGGCACCAAGCCCTTCTCCTGAAGCTGCTGCCGCACACGCATTCCGTTGGCGTTCGGATGATCGGCCTTATTGACCGCAACCAGGATCGGCACCTTGGCGGCTTGAGCATGGCTGAGGGCCTCCAAAGTTTGGGGCATCACTCCATCGTTCGCAGCGACCACCAGAATCACGATGTCGGTAACATTTGCCCCACGAGCACGCATCGAACTAAAAGCCGCATGGCCGGGAGTGTCGAGGAAGGTGATCTGAGCCATCTCGTTCGTCCGCTCGGGGTGTTGCACCGAGATGGTGTAGGCTCCGATGTGCTGCGTGATCCCGCCCGCCTCGCCCCCAGCGACGTTCGCTTTGCGAATCATGTCGAGTAGCGTGGTTTTGCCATGATCAACATGACCCATGATGGTCACGACAGGCGCTCGCGGCTTGAGGTCCTCGAGCTTGTCATCCTGATCCAACTTCAGCTCTTGCTTGGGCGCTGTAACGCCAGTGCCGGTCTTGCGCTTCTCAACTTCAAAGCGAAAACCGTGCTTTGCGCAGACCTTCTGGGCAATCGTCTCGTCGATGGCTTGATTGACCGTTGCCATGACCTTTAGATCGATCAGATCGGCAATCAAACGGAAAGGCTTGATCCCCATCTTCTCGGCCAACTCACGAACCATGATGGGCGGCTTGACGGTAATTACGGGGCCGCCCACGGGGCCGCTCGGAGCGGAATGAGATGACGAACCGCCCATCTGCGGGCGCTGCTGTCCGTATGGCGGACGGGACTGCATGCCGCCGCCTGGCCGCTGCTGGTAAGGCATCCCAGGCCGATTGCCTTGATTGCCTTGAAAACCAGTTCCAGTGCGGGGACGGTCCATTCCCGGCCGCCCGGGCGCGATGCCTCGCTGCTGTGGCTGTGGAGCAGGGGTCGGAGCAGGAGCACGGTCTCTTCCACCGCCGCGATTCGAGCTAGAAAGCTGGATGAAACCGACCTTGTCTCCGATTTTCGGTCCCTGGGGGACGAGCGGAACAGGCGGCGCTGCGGGAGCAGGAGCTGCCAGAGGCGTTGGGAGCGGAGCCGGAGTCATTGGAGTCGCAACGGCGGCAACCTCCATTGGAGGGACCTGAGCAGGAATAGAGTCGGTCTCGAGAGGCAGGGGAGCTTCGGTTGGAGGCGCTTCAGCCACCCCAATCACAGGAGCGGGTTCCGGCTCGGGAGCCGGTTCCTTGATCAACTCGATCACAGGCGCAGCAGGGAGTGGTTCTTGCGGCGGGTGAAATCCATGAGGAGCCTCCTCTACAGCCGATCCGACAGAGTGCGCGACCAAGGGACGGCCGATGCTCAACTGTTCTTCGAGATATTCAGCGGTGATCTTGTCGAGAGAGCTCGAGGCTACCCGGGCGGCGGAAATACCTAGCTCCTTGGCCCTGGAGAGCACTTCCTTGCTTTCCATGCCAAGTCTCTTTGCTAAGTCGTAGATGCGAACGGGCATAATTTAGTAATTCGCCGCGATTAAACGCCAAGCGGTTCATGCTCGGAGTCGTGCGACGCTGGGTAAATCCCAAGTCATTTTCCTACACCGTGGACGCCTAGTCCACGTTCAAAGTGCGCCGAGCCAGATCTTGGCGCGCCGCTTCCAATACAGCCTCAGCGCTGGCGCCGATTTGAGGAATTTCGGCCAGATCTGAGGCCTCCACTTCCAACAAATCCTCCAAGCTGAGCAGCCCGAAGTGAACCAAAGCATCCGCCTGCTCTTGGGTGATGCCGGGGATCGCGGCTAGATTGCGAACAGCCTCGGCAAACTGCGCCTGAAATTTTCCGTCCTGAGGCACCACCGGAACGTCCTCAGCCTCAATATCAACCTGCCATCCGGTCAACCGTGAGGTCAGCCTGGCATTTTGCCCGCGCTTGCCGATCGCTTGGGAAAGCTGATCCGCGCCGACGACGATCTTGATGCGACGCCGACTCTCGTCGAC
>JAYTTC010000133.1:0-2431 GCA_043745255.1 Verrucomicrobiales bacterium | reverse complement strand
TGGGAGAAAACATTGACGCGGAAGCGCGCCCGATCGCCAAGAGTGTAGGAGGTGTCGCAGGATCCGCTTCGCAGAAGATCTTCAGTCAACCTCTTGCTGCCTCCGATCAGGTTCAGAGCGATCATCTCGGTCTGAAATGGGGTGAGGTATTCGATGGCAGGATTCATCGGAACGCTGCTCAACTCCCCGTTGATCTCCGCCTGCATCGGCCGGCCTACCGTGATGATGATGTCGGACACGTTTTGATCGTGTTCCAGCAGGGATCCCAGGAAGTAATCGAGCTCGTTGCGGCGCATGAGTTGCTTAGTTCAGCAGGTTTCGAAATCGCGTGGCCTGCGAGCGGAACGATCGAAGGTTCCGAACGCCTGCGCGACGTTGACAGTTAGACTTCCTCATCAACGGGCGGGATGGTCAGGAAGGGGCGAAATTTTTTCTTGTCGAGAGCTTTATCATACGCCTCCTCGGGGGAAATGCGCTTCATCCGCAGATGCTCCATGATCGAGTCATCCAAGGGCTGGTTGCCGAGCCGCTTGCCCACTTGAATCATGCCGGGCAGTTGGTGGGTCTTGCCTTCTCGCACGAGGTTCGCGATGGCGGTGGTAAAGATCAGGATTTCCAAGGCGGCCACGCGGCCTTTCTTGTCCACTCGACGAAACAGATTCTGCGCGATGACCCCTCGGAGCGATTCGGAAAGAGTTGCCCGGATCTTGTTCTGTTGGTCCGCGGGAAAGACGTCGATGATACGATCGACGGTCTTGGCCGCGCTCTGAGTGTGCAGGGTGCCGAAGACCAAATGTCCCGTGCTGGCGGCCGTGATGGCCAGTTCGATCGTTTCCAGATCACGTAACTCGCCTACTAGAATGATGTCCGGATCTTCACGAAGCGCCCCTTTAAGCGCGCTGGCAAATGACTTGGTGTGAAGGCCTACTTCGCGGTGATTCACCAGGCAATTCTTACTTTCGTGCACGAACTCCACTGGATCCTCAACCGTCAGGATATGATCCTTACGATTGCGGTTCGCGTAGTCCACCATCGCTGCAAGAGTGGTGGATTTTCCCGAGCCCGTGGGCCCGGTGACGAGAACAAGTCCGCGATGAAGCATGGAGAGCTTCTTCAGCACGGTGGGCAGGGGAGCGTCGAATTTTTCAAAATCTTCGAACGAGAGCACCTTGCTCGGAATCTGGCGAAAGACCGCGCCCACGCCGTTTTTTTGATTATAGAAATTCGCGCGAAAGCGAGAGGTGTTCGGAATCTCGTAGCCGAAATCGACATCTCCTGTTTCTTCGAATTGCTTGATTTTGAATTCAGGCGTGATTTCGTAAAGTAATGCCTTGAGCTGATCGCTCTCGAGCGGGGGATAATCCACCCGTTCCAGCTCGCCGTTGATGCGAAGAATGGGCGGGTTGCCTGCCGAAAGGTGGAGATCTGAAGCTTTCTGCTCCATCATCAGGGTGAAGAACGCGTCAATTTTAGCCATATCCGTGTCTCCGCTAAGCAAATGCGATACCGAACTTCGCCCAAGGGAGGCCCACTTGGCCTCCGCTGACTCCGTGATCCGGGAGGAGATTCTCCATCATGGAGTCATCTCTTTTGCCCGCTTCATGGAATTGGCGCTTTACCATCCAGAATGTGGATACTACCAGGCCCACCCTAGGACAATCGGCCGCTCTGGAGATTACTTTACCAGCGTTAGCGTGGGAGAGATTTTTGGTGAGCTGGTCGCGTCTCATTTCACCGGCTTGGCGAAGGAATCGAGCTCGAGGGCTTTCCAGTGGGTCGAGTGCGGGGCGCACGACGGTCGCTTCGCCGTCGATGTTCTCACTTGGCTCGAAAGAACTCATCCTGAGGTGTTGCATCGGCTAACCTACATTTTCCTGGAGCCCTCCCCGATCCGACGGCAGTGGCAATCCGAGTCGGTTCGCCGCTGGGGCGAGCGAGTTCAATGGGTGTCCCATTTCGGAGAGTTGCCTCCGGTTACAGGAATCATTTTCTCCAACGAGCTATTGGATGCCATGCCAGTGCATCGCTTCTCCTGGGACGTGGTTGAGCCGAGATGGGTCGAGTGGGGGGTCACGATTCGTGGCGATGCCCTGGACTGGACGCCGCTGGCGTGTCCAAGCTTTCCGGTCTTGGCCGCGATGGAGGCCTCCGGTCTTCCCCTTACTGAGGAGCTGCTCGCGATCCTGCCTCACGGGTACGTTGTTGAGATTTCTCCCGCCGCGATCGACTGGTGGTCCAAGGCGGCCGGATGTTTACAGTGGGGACAGTTGATGGCTTTTGATTACGGGTTCACGGCAGAGGAGGGGATGCGGCCTGAGCGGACAGGTGGGACCCTCCGCGGGTATCTGAATCATCGAGTGACCGATCAGCTTCTTGCCAACCCGGGAGGCCAGGACCTCACAGCGCATGTTAACTTCACCGCCTTGCAGCG
>JAYTTC010000132.1:0-8955 GCA_043745255.1 Verrucomicrobiales bacterium | reverse complement strand
TGGCTCCACGCCAAACGCATCACGCGTGGTGACGCTCACCGTAGGAGATACCACCACGGCCGTCACTTCGAGAGAGACAGGGGGAGAACTAATCCGCTCTCCTGAAGACCCAAGCCCGCGCACGGTCAGGGTATGCAATCCCACGCTCGCTCCTCTCCAGAGGAATCCATGAAATATCGGAAAACCAGGGGTTGGCTGCTGATCGAAAAGAATCGTGGACTCCCCAATTCTAGTTTCCCCATCATAGAACTCCACGTGCGTAATCGCTCCCTCCAGATCGACCGCAGTGGCCTCAATGGAGATCGACTCGCCCGCTGGGAATCGTTGACCTTCGTGTGGTGAGAGGATCTCGAGGCGCGGCAGCACCCTTTCGCCGTCGTGTATCACAACTCGCGCTGCGCTCACTGAACTATGACATCGAGGATAATCCAATCAATGTCGTGGACTCCAACGGGGCAGGATCGGTTCAGACTTTTGATGGTCTGCACAGAGTCTTGACTCGTTCGGTCACTGGAGGAGACACAGAGAAGTTTGGCTATTCGGCCGCTGGTCTCACCGCATACACCAACACCGTAACTACCAACACCTACGTCCTGGACGGCTACGGACGACGCAAGAAGCAGACCACCACGATCATCAACTTGGTGACGACGAACGATTACAGCCCTGCGGGTGATCTAATTACCCTTGCGGATCCGCGCAACATGAAGACTACATGGAAGTATGACATCTTCGGGCGGGTCACCGAGAAAGATGACAATGCAGGTAATCTCATCTTTGGTTACGGGTATGACCCAGACAGTCGCTTGACGTCGCGAGCGATCCGTACGGCGAGTGGGACGACGAGCACGCTCTACACCTATGATCCTTTGGGAAACCTCCTCAAAGTGGACTACCCGAGTTCGACAGACATCACGCTTAAGTACGATGGGAATAACCAGCTCACGAACATGGTTGACGCCGTTGGATCTTCATCGTTTAGTTACTCTGGCTTCGGGGCACTTCGATCCGAGGACGGGCCTTGGGCCAGCGACACTGTGACGAACGGCTTTAACAGCGCGAGAATGCGCAGTTACCTGTCTCTTTCTCAACCCAATGGGAGCGACTGGTTGGAGTCGTTTGGCTATGACACTTCGAAGCGGTTCACATCGCTTTCAGCGCCTTCGGGCAATTTTAGCTACACCTACAGTGCTGCTCACCCGCAACTGCCTGAACGATTGCTTCTCCCCAGTGGGAACGTAATCACCAACGACTACGATCCTGCCGCGCGGCTAATCCGAACACATCTCACCTCCAGTACCGGCGCGCTGACCAACAAGCATGAGTACGTTCTCAACACGGGAGGGCAGAGAGCCACTCATTTCCGTGGAGACGCAGGCAAGAGTAACTACGTCGCCTACACCTACGATGCCGCGGGAGAACTAGTCACGGCCGGCGGAAAGGAATCCCCTGGGAGCAGCACCGACAGGCTTTTGGAGCAGTTCGGATACCTTTACGACGCCTCCGGCAACCTGTTGTCGCGAACGAACGGCATCGCCTCTTCGGCAAATAAGCTGGTGCAGTCATTCACGGTAAACAACTTGAATCAGCTGACGGCGGGAAGTCGCAGCGGCACGATTACGGTGGCGGGCGGAACGAGTGGCGGAGCGACCACCGTGACGGTGGCCGACAACGGGAACTCCCCGGCGGCTGCAACTCTTTACGCGAGTGACGGGTCCTTCGCGCGAGTCGGAGTGACGCTTCTTAACGGAGCTAACACCTTTGTCGCCAGTGCTAGCGGTGGCAGCAGATCTGACAGCCAAACGGCGACCGTGACGTTGCCATCCGCCCCGACTTACACCTACGATCCATACACGGGAGCCCTGACCTCGGACGGCTCGCGAACGTTCGCCTACAATGATGAGAACGAGCTGACAAATGTTACCGTGGCCAGCCAGTGGAAAACCGACTTGGTCTACGATGGAAAGATGCGGCTAAGAATTCGCCGCGAGTTCAAAGCCAACGGAGCCAGCTGGACGCAGACCAACGAGGTCAGATACGTCTATGATGGAAATCTGGTGATTCAAGAGAGAGATGTAAATAACACGCCACTGATCACATACACTCGAGGGCGAGATCTCAGCGGTACAATCAGCGGTGCCGGTGGCATTGGCGGACTCCTTGCTCGAACCGATCTGGCTTCCCAGACGCACGCATACTACCATGCGGACGGTAACGGAAACATCACTGCGATGGTCAACGAGAAGCAGTCGATCGTGGCCAGATACCTTTATGATCCTTTCGGGAACACGCTTTCTCAGGTGGGCCCGCTCGCTGCTGCGAATGTCTACCGGTTTTCGTCTAAGGAATACCATCAAAACTCGGGGCTCGTTTATTACCTTTACCGCTTCTATGACCCCAATCTCCAACGCTGGCCAAATAGGGATCCGATTCAGGAACGAGGGGGTAAGAACCTTTTCACCTATGTTGGCAACGACCCGGTGAATGCGATCGATCCCGAGGGCCTAGTCAAAATACACGGAAATTGGTGCGGGCCAGATTGGACTGGAGGACAGAAGGGGGAATATGATCCGAGCAAAGCATCCTCCTATAAGGCTCCTATCAACCCGCTCGATAGCGCGTGCGAGACCCACGACAAGTGCTATTATAGCTGTCGACAAGATTTCATGTGCGAGCCTGAGGAACGGAGCAAATGCTTCCGGGAATGCGACAAAGCCTTGACCAAAGCTGCTTACGCCATCGGAGGATTCTGGGGAAACTCAATCGGGGCAGCCATTGATCGGCCAGGGAAACGTGATCCGGGACCGAACAACAAATGCTGTGACCAAGAGAAAAAGCAAGATGGCACCAATAAGTGACTGATTTATGAATCCCTCCCGCTTTACTGTTGCCATCAGAATTGGTGCTGTTGCTGCGTTCGTTCATCTGATGGCATTCATTGTCACGCTGCTGCAAATCGACCGATCCTCTGCCGCTCAAGCCAGTCTCGTGTGGCTCAAGTGGTGGTGGTTGGTATCAGATTTTCCTTTTACCCTGCTTTATTTGATTAGCGGGGAAACCTACAGCAGCTGGCTCGCCCCTCTTCAGAACTCAGCTCTTGGACAGCTGCTATACCTTCCGCATCTCATTCATGGAATCCTTGGCACTATTTGGTGGTTTTTTCTGCCGCGCATGTTCCTACCGAAGAAACGAGGTGGTGTATGGTTTCGCCACGATGATGTTTCATCAACGGGTCTTTCCGCCTGATATTGCATTTTCTCGGAAGGGATCGGTTCCAGTCACTGCGTTGTGACCGAAGCGCACTTTCCTCACTCCTTCCTGATCGGCTCGACGGAGATGTTCGCAACAATCAGGGCGGTGGGATCGACGTTGGCGTAGCGAGTCGGGATGGAGCGAAGGGCGAGGAGGTTGCCATCGCGGAGATGCTCGGTGATGCGGTTCAACCTCCAGCCGGTGAGAGTCACGTCGGCGGTGGCAAAGGCGATGCAGAGCTTCTCCGGTGGAGCCCCCTCCTGTTCATCTTCGTTGGTCCCGAGTCGGTAGAACGAGTGAAGCCGTCGGGGTCAGATCTCTTACCTCTGCTATTGGCGGCTGACACGCAGAGATTGGTGTGGCTTCGGCAAGAGTGCGTAATGTCTAGGAGTAGGGGTCGCATCTCTTAACTCTGATATTGACTTGTTGCCTAGCTGTAACGGCGATGGGGGCGGAACGGTATGGCTGGGGAAGGAACGGTGCCCTATGCCGGTTTACCGTTCCCGTTGTCGTGCTGGTTCACGAATGCCTCGACGACGCTGAGAATGTGCTGTTGCTGATGACGAGGGAGTTTGCTCAAAGACTCAAAGACACGCCGGGCCTTGCCGACGGGACCAGCGCCCCGCTTGCGGGGCTCTTCTTGGCCGAGCAAATACTCCACCGACACTTCCAGAACGGCGGAGAGCTTGACCAGGTGTTCGGGCTTGAGCGCCGTGTCACGGCGTTCCCATCCGGCGTAGCTCTGTTGAGTGATGCCGAGCTTGTCAGCCAGCTGCGCTTGGGTGAGCCCCAGCTCTTGCCGGGCAGTGACCAGACGCTCACCAAACTCGGTCCGTGTAGTTTTTGAAGGACGACCCATTGCCATGGGATCAGCGTAAACCGGGAGAGAGAGACTTACTGAAAAGGCTTACATGTAATACAGCCTATTGCGTAAGTATTCAGCATGTCAAAAACGTTTACGGCAGACTTGACGCCTCCACCGCAAACTTCGGCTCCATCGGTTCCCAAACCTCGCCTGAATCTTGACCAGGTATATGGCTGCGAGTTTTTGCATTACCCGTGGGACGAGTGGGAACGGTGGGCGATTGCCCGGGGGCTGGACGCCAAACTGGCCGGACTGGGCCGGGCGGTGATCCGGGAGGCATCTCAGCACGCTTGGACCGACCGGTTGCAATCGCTCTGCGGCTGGCACGATGACGGCTGCCGAATGCTGCGTTTTGCGCTGCGGTCGCCGGAGAAGGCTCGGAAGCGGTGGGATCGGCTTTTGGAAACCGACGGCTACCGGGGTGAGTATGACGAGAAGACCGGGCAATGGATCTCCCATGTATGAAAGTGGATTTTGAGGAGATCAAGCGGACGACGGACCTGGTGCGAGTGATTGAGTCTTACGGCATCACGCTCAAGAAGGTGGGAAAAGATCATGTGGGGTTGTGCCCGTTCCATGAGGATCGCAAGCCGTCGCTGCGGGTGACGGCGAGCAAGGGTCTCTTTCGGTGTCCGGTCTGCGAGGTGGCGGGCAACGTGCTCCAGTTCGTGGCAAAGAAAGAAAAAATCAGCGAACGAGAGGCAGGCATAAAACTTCTCAAAAGCATCCCGGGAGTAAAACCGGCGAGCCAGGTGAAGGCGAAGACAGCCGAACCCAAGCGAACGTTATCTTCTGCGGAATCCGCAGCTCTGCTGCAGCGGGTGGTGGCGTTCTACTTGAAAACACTGCACAAGGACCGGGCGGGCCTCGATTACCTCAAAACCCGCAAGCTCGAGGATCCGACGATGCTGGAGGTTTTTGGTATCGGCTACAGCAACGGGACTTTACTGGGAGCCGTGCCAAAAGAGGGCGAACTGATCGATCAGTTAAAAACGTTGGGGGTGCTGAATGCGAAAGGGCGCGAACATTTTGAAGGGCACGTGACGGTCCCGCTCTTTGACGCCCAGGGAAATGTTGTGGGAATCTACGGCCGCCGGATCACTCCCATCCCGCCCGAGAGCCTGGAGAGGCCCCACCGGTATCTGCCGATCCCGCTTCGCGGTGTGTTCAACGGGAACGCTGCCAAGACGAGCCCGACGCTTTTGGTGTGCGAAGCAATTTTGGATGCGATGTCGCTTTGGCAAGCCGGGTTTCGGAACGTGATCAGTCTTTTTGGGGCGGGAGGCTGGACGCCGGACCACACCGCGTTGCTACGAGAACATAACACTCAAGAAGTCTTCCTGTGTTTGGACAACGACGACGCGGGCCAAGCCGGAGCCGCAAAGCTCAAAGAAACCGTGCTGCCGGAGTTGGTAAAAGCGGTGCATGGGATCCAGTGGCCTGAGGGAATCAAGGATGCAAACGACTTCTTCTCTAGCCGTTCTCCCTCCGAGTTTGAAGCGCTCCTGCAAGCGGCGAAGCCCACAACACCGAGCCCGGCAGAGATCGTAAAAGCAGAAGAAAAAATCACGATGAGGACGGACGGTTTTGCGATCGCCTACGGGTCGAGACGTTACGAGTTGCGGGCGATCGAGCAGCCGAGTGCCGGACGACTGCGGG
Source organism: Verrucomicrobiales bacterium (assembly GCA_043745255.1). GTDB lineage: Bacteria > Verrucomicrobiota > Verrucomicrobiia > Limisphaerales > UBA11320 > UBA11320. The sequence goes on along the minus strand of JAYTTC010000132.1, from coordinate 3,179 downwards.
CGACGGTCAAAGCCGTGAGCACGGAACCACAGCATGCCGGGCGCTTTCATATCGACACGGTGGATTTTTATCTCAGCCGATCGCGACGGGCGTTTTTGTTGGAGGCGGCCCGGCTGTTCCGCGAAAAAGTGGAGACGGTCGAGGAGGATGTGAACCGGCTGATCGGCCAGGCCGAGACTTTTGCGGCCAATGGGGCAAAGCCGCAGCAGGCCGGACCGCTGATCTCGGACACCGACCGTGCCGAGGCCCAAAAGCTGGGAAAGGCGCCGGACCTGGTGGATGAGATTTTGAGGGATATGGAACGGCTGGGGATGATCGGGGAGACGGCCAATAAGCTCATCGGCTATCTCACGATGACGACCCGAAAGCTTCCGGATCCGTTGGCGCTCCTGATCCTCTCAGGCAGTGGAGCCGGAAAAAGTCATCTGCAAGACACGATCCTCTCGTTCTGTCCGGAGGAAGATCTAATAAAACTCACGTCGCTCACGGATCGGGCGTTGTTTTACAAAGGGGAGGACAGTCTTCGGCACAAGGTGCTTGCGGTCGAGGAGCTGGCCGGGGCACAAGGGGCGGGCTATGCGATCCGCAATCTGATCAGTGCAAAAAAGCTCGTGATCGAATCGACCGTCAAAAACCCGCTGACCGGGAAGCTCGAGACCCAGACCAACACGGTGCATGGGCCGACAGCGGTCTTTCAGACGACCACCAATCCGAGGACGGACGCTGAGACGCGGAGCCGGTTTATCTTGGTCAGCGTCGATGAATCTTTGGAGCAGACACGCGTGATCCTGCAAGCGCAGCGCCAGAGCCACACACTGGAAGGGTGGAGGCGACGGCTGGGGCGTGAAGGGATCTTAAAACGGCATCACGCGTTCCAGCGTCTCTTAAAACCGCTGCGAGTGGTGAACCCGTTCGAGGGACTGCTCACCTATCCCGAAGACCAGCTCTTGGTGCGTCGGGATCATCCCAAATATCTGAACCTGATTTTGGCGGTGACCTTTCTTTATCAGATGCAGCGTCCGGTGAAGCGCGATGAAGTAATCGGAGACGAGTATTTGGAGACCACTTTGGAGGATATCGCGATCGCCAACGATCTGGCACACCAGCTCTTTGGTCATTCGCTTGATGACCTCTCCTGTCCCAGCCGTAACTTGCTGGAGCTGATCACGGGCTACGTGGCGCAGAAGAGCGCCGGTGGCCCGGCTGATAAGGTGACCTTCAACCGACGTGAACTCAGGGAAACCTTCAAGTGGGGCGACACCCGGTTGCGCACGCACTTGGAGGAGTTAATCGAGATGGAGTACGTGTTGCCGCTCTCCGGCCGGTTTGGGCAGACCTTTCAATACCGGCTTCTGTGTGGGTCAAACCAGGAGCCGGGCCGGTTCCTGGCGGGATTAAAATCGGTGGAGAAGCTTCGAGTGGAAGCAAACCTCGCAGGGGGTTTGCCCAACCTCGCACCCCAAAAGGCCAACCTCGCACCTACCTCGCAGGTGGAGAAGCGCGAGGTTGAAAATGGGCAATCACCCAATAAAAATGGGCATTTTGTTAAGCCGATGGTGAACCTCGCACCCGTTTTGAAGGGGGTACATGGGAGAAACAGAACCAGGCGAAGCCTGGACCCAATCGAGGAAAGCCAACGATGAAGACTTCCTCACCCCAGCCGTCCGCGTGTCCGCACCTTCACCCGTTCCTGGAATCGCTCCGAGTTCGGGGTTACTCGGGCGCGACGGTGGACAGCCGCCATGAATCCTTGCAGCTCTTTCTGCGCTGGCTCCTGGACCAGGCTAAGGACGTGCGCGAGGTGACACGCCAGACGATCCGTGATTATCAAGCGTGGCTTCTCTCCCGGTATGCGACTTCGAGCGCTCATGTGCATCTGATCGCGCTTCGCCGGTTCTTTGAGCATCTGGAAGCCACCGATCTGATTTTGGTCAATCCGTGCGTGGGCTTGGTTCTGCCCAAGCTCGAGGATCGGCTGCCCCGCAACGTGCTCACGCCCGAGGAGGCGACAAAAATCCTCAACACTCCAGACCCCGAAACTTCCTTGGGCATCCGCGACCGTGCGATTTTAGAGCTCTTTTACAGCACAGGAATACGGCTGGAGGAGATGGCTCGGCTCACGGTGCAGGATGTCGACACCAAGAACGGCTTTGTGCGCGTGACGAAGGGAAAGTTCGCGAAAGATCGCGTGGTGCCGATGGGAGCCAAGGCGTGTCAGTGCGTGCGCGAGTATCTCGACTCGGTGCGCCGCGACTGGGGACATCGCGACGAGCGCGCCTTGTGGCTATCGACACGCAAACCGCATCGACCCATCAAAAGTCAGATCATTGCTGTTTTGGTGCGTCACTACGGCAAAACGGCTGGGATAGAAAAAACCGTGAGTCCGCATGTCTGGAGGCACACGTGCGCGACGCACTTGCTTAACCGCAGTGGGAATCTTGTTTATGTGCAGCGGCTCTTGGGCCATCGGTCGCTTGGGACCACGCAGCGTTACACTCGAGTGAGCATCGGCGAGGTAAAACAAACGCATACGAAATCCCATCCAAGGTCTCACGCATGAACGATTTTTTTGTCCTCCTCTTCTCGCGGTATGAGCAGCAACTAAAAATCCGCAACTACTCGAGCCGGACACGAGCAAGCCAGGCCGGTTACCTTCGGCTATTGGGACGGTATCTCGAATCCCACAAGATCGAAGACCTTCAGACGATTACTGCATCTGTGTTGAATGACTTTCAACACTGGCTCTTTTACGAGCCGACGCATCGGGGAACGGCTCGCAGTGTGGCTAGCCAGAACCAAGTGTTGGTCGTCATAAAAAGTCTCTTTCGGTTCCTCACCGAGGAAGGTTTTTTGGTGAAGGATCCCGCAGCAGAACTGCAGTACGCCCGGGAGCCGCAGACTCTTCCCAAAAACGTGCTGACGCCGCAGGAGGCCCGAAAGGTGATCGAAGCACCGGACACGTCGACCACGCTGGGTTATCGCGATCGGACGATCCTCGAAGTGCTCTATGCGACGGGCATCCGCAAGAGTGAGCTGCTCAATCTCACCGTGGCCGATGTGAACCTTGAGGAAGAGCTTTTGAGGATCAACCAGGGGAAGGGAGCACGGGACCGCGTGGTGCCCTTGAGCAAGATCGCTTGCTCGTTCCTGGAAACCTACGTGAAGGGGATCCGGCCGGA
>JAYTTC010000131.1:0-8963 GCA_043745255.1 Verrucomicrobiales bacterium | reverse complement strand
GACAGTAACCCAGTTGGCGACTGCCACGATCGAGCTGCGCTCCTCTTTTGCGGAGAGCACGCTCTTGTACGCTCTCGATGGCTCGGAACCAGGCTTGGGATCGACATTGTATGAAAATCCGTTCGTGCTCCATCACTCCGCTGTTCTGCGCGCTGTGGCATTCGATCGAGGGTTGCACGCCAGTCAGATTTCAGACCTGCTGAATCTGGTGGTCATTCCGACGCACACCCTCTCCGCGACGACCCCAGGCGGAGGAACGGTGAACGTCAATCCGCCGCTCGATCGATTTGCCACCAACACCCAGGTCACCCTGACCGCGTCGCCGCAGCTGGGTTGGACTTTCCTGGAATGGCACGGCGATGCGAGCGGGACCGGTACGGCAACGACGATCGAGCTGACACGCGATCGCTGCGTCGAAGCCGTGTTCGGCACGGAGCTGCGGATAGACGCAGTCGGCGGTGGGCGAGTGGAAAAGGACTCCTCGACGCGCGTTTATCCTTATGGCGCCACGGTGCGGCTGACGGCGGTGCCCGATGCCGGGAACTTCTTCGCGTTTTGGACGGGAACCGACAATGCCACCAACAATCCGGCTGAACTGCTCATCACGGATCCCACCCCGCAAGTCACGGCAGCGTTCGCGGCGCTGCCAGCCGACCGAGTGGCTCTGTCAATCATTGCCAGCGGAGATGGTTCCATCGCCACGAATCCGCGCGGCAATCGGTTCCAGAAGGGGCAGGGGGTAAAGCTCACCCCGACGCCGGGTGCGGGTCAGGACTTCGTTGGATGGAGCGGCGACGCAGACGGTGCTGAGAATCCTCTCACGGTCATGATGGACCGGAGTAAAGTGATCACCGCCCAGTTCACCCAACGACCCCGGCTGGAGCCTGCGACCTGTGTGGCGACCGGACTGAGCGCGGAACTGCGTCTCGTGCTGATCGGTGCATGGGATGGCCGGTATGTCCTCGAGGGCACGAAGGATTTTGGGCTGCTGTGGACACCGGTCCTGCAGTTGACCCACCAGTTTGGACGGACAGAGTTCACGCTCCCGGCGACAACACCGTACCGGTTCTTCCGCGCGCGCGCGGCACCCTGATTTCGCGGCACACAGCCCCGGCCCAGCCCGGAGGTGTAGTCGCGAGAGATCGCAAAGAGCGCAAAAAACAACCGGCCTCAAAGCAGTTCTGTTTTGCGGTGGCCGCTCTTTGGGGTCTGTGCGCTCTTCTGCCGCATCCGGGCTGGCCTATTCGTGTGGCGACTGTTAGAGCGAAGGGGTTATGCGTTCTGCTCGCATCGTCATTCTATTGCTGGCCTTCAATGCGGTGGCACTTTGGTATTTCTCGCGCTCGCGCGAGGGTGCTCCGCTTGGCACCGCTTACGGCCTCTCAACACGGGTGGTGACTCAGGTGGTGATGTCCCCAACCCCCGCTCCGGTGGTGACGGTGGTGAGTACGAATTCCTTCCACTGGGGCCAGCTTGAGACGTCGGACTATCGGGAGTTCATCGCCCGGTTGCGGGCGATCGGATGTCCGGAGCAAACCATCCGAGATCTGGTCATCGCGGACATTGATAAACTCTATGCGGCCAAGGTGCAGAGTCTTCGTCCGATGCGAAAAAACCTCCAGTATTGGCAGTCTGAGGAGGCTGAGCTTGCCAACAACCAGGATGTCCGCGAGGCAGAGCGACGCGAGCGCGAGATCGAGCGTGATAAGGCGCGAGTGATTCGCGATTTGCTGGGAGTGGACCTGGTTGCGGAGCGGCAGCGGATTCGAGGGCAGAACGACACTCTAGAGCGGCGACTCGCTTTTCTTCCCGAGGAACGTCGTGCCGAGCTGCGACAAAAGATCGAGAGCTGGCAGGATCGAGAACTCGCGATGCACGAAAAGTCCTGGGACTCCGGGGCGGCCTTGAGCGCCGAGGACCGCGCTGCGCTTCGGTTATTAAGACAGGAACGAGAAGACTCGCTCAGCCAACTCCTTTCCCCGGAGGAGCGCAGCCAGTTTGATCTGTGGATGTCCCCCACCGCCGACTCGATTCGCCACGACGCCTACGGAATGGACATCAACGAGGAGGAGTTCCAGGCCGTCTACGCACTGCGCAAGGAGTTTGACCAAGCCTGGCCACGCGACGAGATCGATTCCGCCGACGAGGGCACTTTGAACGCCTGGGGAGCAGCGCTCTTGCAGCTTGAGGAGCAGACCCGCGGAGCTCTCGGCAACGATCGGTTCGCGATGTATCAGCGCGGTCAGGACGCTCAGTTTCACGAGCTGAACGTGACAGCGTCGCGATTTCAGATCCCGCGCGAGAAGGCGGCCGAGGCCTATGAATATCTTCGTCTCTCCAGGCTGGAGCAGACCCGGGTTTCCCAGAACTCATCCCTGTCTCTCGGCGAGCAGACGGAAATTCTTCGTCGGATTGGCGCCGAGACTGATCGAGCGGTGCGGGAGGTTCTCGGCGATGGGCCATTCCACTATTTCAGCCGGATTTCGAAGTAGAACGCTGGATCTGTGGGGGGGGGGGCACGCGGAAGACAATGGCGGTCCGGGGGAGTCTCCGTGGTGAGCGATCGATGCGGCCTCTTTCTTACTCATTTCTGATCCCAGGGCGCGCTCCGGGGAATTCCCAACTTTCTCCGAATTTTGCCGCTTTCTTCGAGTCCAACTTCCTCGTTGAAGCGTTGTTATGCGGAAAGATTTTTTGATCCTCATCCTCAGTGTGGCTGTGTTGCTTGCGAACTCTGTGTTTGCGGCTGCGGAGCGACCGGCCAAACGAAAGGTCGGGGCTGGGACAGGCGTGGATCCGTTCCGAGCGTCGGTGCTCCCGGTGTTGAAGTCGTATTGTTTTGATTGCCATGGGGACGGAGCGAAGAAGGGAGACTTCTCGCTGGATGGCTTCAGCAACACCGCATCCGTGCACCAGGATCGCAAGTCATGGGAAAACGTGTTGCAGAATCTTCGCAGCGGGGCGATGCCTCCTGTGAAGCGCAAGAGCCAGCCGACCCAGTCGGAGCGGGAACAGGTGGTAAAGTGGATCGAGGACGAGCTTTTTCCCGTGGACTGCAACAACCCTGACCCGGGGCGGGTGACAGTTCGACGGCTGAACCGCACGGAGTACAACAACACGATCCGCGATTTGATGGGTATCGATTTTCGTCCAGCGGAGGATTTCCCACAAGACGACGTGGGCTATGGTTTCGACAATATCGGCGACGTGCTCTCGATGCCCCCTTTGTTGCTCGAGAAGTATGTTACAGCTTCCGACCAAGTCCTGGATGAGGCGATCGTGTCTGAGGATCTCACGAGTGTGCGAACTCGGCGGTTTCAGTTTGAAGATCTCACGGCCACTGCTCCGGTAGAAGAACGGAGCAATGGCTGGTTTGCGTTGGTGCGGGAAGGGGATGTGCATCTGAACTTCAAGGTGCGCGCGAGCGGTGACTATGTGGTCCGCGTCAGGGCGGCCGGAGATCAGGCAGGACCCGAGCCGGTGAAGATGGCCATCGAAGTCGAGGGTCAGGCTGCGTCCACGGTGGTCGTGCCGGAGACGCGGAAAGAGGCGCGAGTGCACGAGGTGCGTTTTCACTCGGACCGGGGCTCTGTAAAAATCGCGGTTCGCTATCTCAATAATTATTTCAACGCCAAGGAGCCGGATCCCAAGAATCGAGATCGAAATCTGCTGCTGGAATGGATTGAGACCGAGGGGCCCTTCAACCCCGGACCGCAGACGCTCCCGGAAAGCCATCGTCGGATCTTCGTTCGCGAGGCAGGCTCCGGAAACGCTAAGGCTGCGGCGCGCGAAATCCTCCAGAAATTTGCTCGGCGAGCCTGGCGACGTCCGGTGGAGACCCAGGAGCTCACACGCCTGGTGGCCCTCTATGAGCTGGCTCGTGGGCAGGGAGACTCATTTGAGAAATCGGTGAAACTGGCCTTGCAGGCAGTGCTGGTCTCTCCGTCGTTTCTTTTCCGCGGGGAAATCCAACCGCAGCCCGACAATCCGCAGCGAGTGCATCCGGTGAGTGAAATCGCACTCGCTTCCCGACTTTCCTATTTCCTGTGGAGTTCGATGCCTGATGAGGAGCTGCTGCAACTGGCTGAGGCCGGTAAGCTGCGACGGAACCTGGAGGTTCAGTTGCGTCGCCTGCTTCTCGATTCGCGAAGCAAGGCGCTGGTGGACAATTTTGGCGCGCAATGGCTGCAGACGCGGAACCTGGAGATCGTAAATCCGGACCGAACTCTGTTCCCGGCGTTTTCGGAGGAATTGCGACGCGATCTCGGTCGAGAGACCGCCCTCTTCCTCGACTTCATTATCAAAGAGGATCGGAGCGTTTTGGAGCTTCTGGATGCCGACTATTCCTTCCTCAATGAACGACTCGCCAAGCTTTATGGAGTGACGGGTGTGGCGGGGGAGGAGATGCGTCGAGTGGTGTTTCAGGATCGTCGTCGGGGCGGTCTTCTGACCCAGGGGAGCATTCTGACCATCACTTCGAATCCTACCCGCACATCGCCAGTGAAGCGTGGAAAGTGGGTGATGGAAAACATTCTAGGCACTCCACCGCCTCCACCGCCTCCGAACGTGCCCGAGCTGAAGGTGGATAAGGATCACCCACTGGTAGGGACGCTGCGACAAAAGATGGAGCAGCATCGTGAGAATCCGTTGTGTGCCTCGTGTCATGATCGGATGGACGCGATCGGGTTCGGTTTTGAGAACTATGATGCGATCGGTGCCTGGCGAGGGCAGGAAGGCGGGGCAGATATCGACCCGGCTGGCAAGCTCGGCACGGGCGAGTCCTTCCAGGGTCCCGCTGATCTGAAGCGAGTGCTGATGGAGAAGCGGCGACAGGATTTTATGCGCTGTCTCACCGAGAAGCTCCTCACCTATGCACTGGGTCGAGGGATCGAGTATTACGATCGATGCGCGATCGATCGGATTCTCGTGAGCGTGCAACAGGGCGGATTCCGCTTCTCGAGTTTGGTGCGTGAGATTGCCCAGAGCGCGCCTTTTCAAAAACGCCGAGGAGAGGGGTCGAGGGGGAGTGAGGAGTAGGGGGATCGGGAAAAAGAATAGCTGTGTAAATTGCCGTGCTCTGTGGATAGACCTCGGTCTTTATCTCGGGCGGATCTTGCCGATAGTGGGAGCTGTGATGAGTGGTCAAAATCGACGTTGCGGTGTTGGCAAGGCAGCCCTAGCTTGAGACGCACATGCTTGCCGATCGTTCCTACATGCAAGACCGCGAGCCTTCCAGGTTTTCGTGGTTGTCCGGGACCGTCAAATTGATGATCTTTCTGGGGATCGTATACGGTCTTCAGCTGCTGGCTCCCGCTCTTCATTTCGAATGGTTCTTTGACTATCTCGTCCTCCGTGGATCGGATGTGATGCACGGATTCGTCTGGCAGTTTCTGACCTTTCAGGTCCTGCACGCCACGCCGATGCATTTGGCATTCAATCTCCTGGCCCTCTTCTGCTTTGGCCGACCGTTCGAGATGTATTACGGCACGCGGCGGATGGTGCTGTTCTTTTTCATGACGGGCATAGCCGGTGGCATCCTGCATGTCCTGTCGGGATTGTTCTTCAACGACTGGGGCACGGCCGTGGTAGGGGCCTCGGCAGGCACTTCCGGTCTCCTCGCCGCTTTCTGCCTCCTGAATCCTGATGGCACCATCTTCCTGTATTTCATTCCTATTCGGGCTCGTTACGTCCTGATTCTCTCCATCGTTTTGTCAGTGGTTTTCATGCTCTTCCCAGGCGGAGGTGGAGTGGCACATGCAGCGCATCTCGGTGGATTGCTCTCGGGAATCGCATTCATGCGGTATGGCTTGCCTGGGGCGAATTGGTTCGAGGGGTTGAGAGTTCCTCTGCCTGGAGGGGTTCAGCGGCGAAAGTATCCCGAGGCGCCCTGGGCGGCGGCAGAAGAACCCTCCCGGCCGCCGATTTCCGGCGACTTTATTTCACGGGAGATCGATCCCATTCTGGAAAAGATTTCCACTCACGGATTTCAAAGTCTGACCGAAAAAGAGAAACAGACCTTGGCCTCGGCACGCGACCGAATGAACCGACGATGAGGGGATGGGAGAGAGGTTTATCCGCAGGTCTGATGAATCAGCGTGGCTGCGACCTGAACTTTCTGCTTCCCGGCTCGCGTCGTTTCCCGTTTTCTTGGGGCGATGATTCAACGTTACTCCCGGCCCGCGATGCGGGAAATCTGGACCGAACAGCGCAAACTCGAGATCTGGCTTCAAATTGAGCTCCTCGCCAGCGAGGCTCTGGTGAAGGAGAAGGTGGTTCCCCGGAAAGATTTCGCGGTGATGAAGGCGCGTGCGGCTTTTGATCTGGATCGATGCAAGGAGCTGGAGAAGACCTTGAACCATGACGTCATCGCATTCACGACTTCGGTTTCAGAGTTTATCAAGGATCCTGCGAGTCGATGGCTGCACTTCGGTCTGACCAGCAGCGACATCGTCGACACGGCCTTCGCGGTCCAGCTGGTCCAGAGCGCGGACATTCTAATCGTCGACGTGCAGGAGCTCCGCACGGTCATTGCCCGACGAGCGCGGGAGCATCAGTTCACCCCCTGTATCGGACGAAGTCATGGCATTCATGCAGAGCCCACCACCTTCGGTCTCAAGCTTGCGCTGATGTACGACGAGTTCGGTCGCGCGCTCGAGCGCCTGCAGCGCGTCCGCGACGTGGTGGCGGTGGGCAAGGTATCAGGCGCAGTGGGAACGAGCGCGCATCTCTCGCCGCGCGTGGAAGCCTTCATTTGCAAGAAACTCGGGCTGCGTCCCGCGCCCATTGCGACCCAGGTGATCCAGAGAGACATTCATGCCGAGTTCATGAACGCCATCGCGCTGATCGGCGCGGGGATGGAACGATGGGCTACCGAGTTCCGTCATCTTCAGCGGACCGAAGTGCTGGAGGCGGAGGAGTTTTTCGCCAAGGGACAAAAGGGATCAAGTGCGATGCCGCATAAACGGAATCCGATTACCTTCGAGCGCATCACCGGCTTGGCCCGCGTCCTTCGTGGGAATGCTATCGCGGCCATGGAGAACATTGCACTCTGGCACGAGCGCGATATCAGCCACAGCTCGGTCGAGCGCATCATCTTCCCGGATTCGTGCACGCTACTCGACTACATGTTCTCCCTCATGACCCGCATGATCGACGGGCTGATTGTGTATCCGGAGAACATGAAGCGAAACTTGGGTCTCTCGCTCGGAATGTGGAATTCGCAGACCGTGCTGCTGGCTCTGATTCGTAAAGGTCTCACGCGCGATCAGGCGTATGAGCTCGTGCAACGAAACGCCATGCTGACCTGGCAGGCCAAGCACGCGGGGGATCCAGGGGCGGATTTTCTGAAGCAGCTCCTGCGCGATCCTGAGGTGGCGAAGCATTTCGGAGCGGGTGAGCTGACCAAGCTGTGCTCCCTGGAGTTTCATCTCAAGGAGGTTAAGAACCGTTTCAAAAAGCTGGGGCTTTAGCAGGTCGTCGAAGTTAGAATGTCGCTCCGCTGGGTGCGCGTTCCTTTCCGGACGCCACAGAAGCTGGACTGTAGCGTGGGCCGTATCGGCCCATCCCCGCCCGGGATCGTCCGATACGGACGACACTACAGAAGCCGGACTGTAGCGTGAGGGCTGCTCAGCTGACCATCTTGAGCTTCGCCAGCACGAGAATCAGACTGCCTAGGAAAATTCGATAATACCCGAATCCGACGAAAGTGTGGCTTTGCACGAAGCGCAGGAGCCATCGGACCACCAGAAACGCGGAAACGGCGGCGGTTGCGGAGCCCAGACCCACCAGTCCCCAGTCCGATGAGGTGAGACGCTCACCGTGTCGCAGAGAGGAGAGGATTTCCCATCCGCTGGCGGCCAGTAGGGTGGGAATTCCCACCAGGAAGGAGAACTCAGTTGCCGCAGGACGTGCGACACCCAGCAGTAACGCGAAGAGGATGCAGGCACCGGAGCGAGACGTGCCCGGGAAGACTGCGGCAAGCAGCTGTGCACCCCCCACCATCCACGCCACCGACCAGGCGATCTCGGTGGTGGTGGTTTTACTGCGCAGGGATCGCTCGATCGCAAGGATGATCAGACCTCCAATCAGCGTCGCGAGCGCAACCGGAACAGCGGTTTCAGGAAGCTTCAAGTGCAGGACCTTCTTGAGGAACAGTCCCCCCACGGCGGTGATTCCGAAAGCCAGCGCGAGTTTGAGGAGATAGTCGCGTGTCCGTGGCTCGCTGTTATTTTTCAGCAGATCGGCTGCCTTGCGGGAAAAGACCAGGAGAACTGCGAGCATCGCCCCGGACTGAATGACGATGTTGAACAACTCGGTTTTCGCGACCGCCGGATGTAGCCATTGCTCGGCGAGGAGCAGATGACCGGTCGAGGAAACGGGGAGAAATTCGGTGACCCCTTCGATGAGGCCTAGAATCATTACGGCAATCCAATCAGGCATGCGAGGTTTAGACGGGAAACACCGATCAAAGACAAGGGGAAAGGGAGTCTATCTACAGATCGCACAGAGTTTCGCGCTCTTTTTCGTCTCGTTCCTCGACTGGACTTCGTTGGCGCGAATCAAGTGATGTAGGAACTGTGAGCGCACTCTACTTCAATCCAATCGCGGTCCGGGTGAGCTTGATTTGAGGTTTGAGCTCTCTCGACGGCCTGCCTAGGTTGCGTGTGTCGTGTCCGCCGAAAATCCACCGTCCAATCGCATCCGCCGCAACGGACGGACACTCGCGCTGGCCTGCGTGCTTCTGCTCGTTCTATGGGGCGTATGGCAGTTCGAACGAAAACGTTCCTCGTCGATTTCCGCTCCGGGACCGGCTTCGCTCCCGTCGCGTGTGGCGACAACGAGCTCTCGTCCGGTAATTTCCGCCCCGGCCACTATTGAGGTGCCGATTGGGGAACGGATCCTCGCCCAGTATCTCGCCCCGGGTGCCACGGTGGAGGAGGATCTCACCTGGATGAGTCGTCTGC
>JAYTTC010000130.1:0-2439 GCA_043745255.1 Verrucomicrobiales bacterium | reverse complement strand
TTCGTTTTTCTCAACGACGCAACCAGCGGCATCTACCCGCCGACCTACAATTTCACCAAGCTTCTCAGCAATCCTGGGATGCGACGCCAGTATCTCCGCCACCTCAGCGAGTTTTGCAATACGGCGTTCAACCCGACCTACATGGCTCCCTGGCTGGCTCACTATGGCAGCGTGGTAGGACAAAACTTCAAAGGAGCCGCCAGCTACATCGCGAGCAGGAGGGCCTTCGCTCTCTCGCAACTGCCCGCAATCGTTCCCTTCGCGATCACGAATCCTGCCGCCAACACTGCGATGATCAACACCGGATCCATCCTCCTCACCGGCACCGGATGGCTCGACGTCGATCAGATTCTCGTGAGCGGAGCAGCGGGAGCCTCCACCCTGACTTGGATCGCACCCAGCACCTGGCAGGCGAGCGTACCTCTTCAGCTTGGAAATAACACTCTGACCCTCACAGCTTACAAAAAGGATTCGAGTTTTCTAGGAACGAGCACCCTCAGCGTGACAACCTCTGCGCCTAACGGAGGTACCGACTCTGACGCAGACGGCATGCCCGATCTATGGGAAAATCAACACGGCCTTAACGCGTTCGCGTCGGATGGTGGCGAAGATTCGGATCGGGATGGGCGCACGAACCTCGAGGAGTACCTGGCGGGCACCGACCCTCGAGATCGCTCGAGTGTGTTCCGAGTGTCCGCGACCCTGGACGGTGCGGGCGTTCATCTGCGATTCTCCGCAACTGCAGGCCGCAGCTACGCATTGGAGGCCCAAGACCTTGGCTCCTCGGAAGGATGGAAGCCGTTGGCACAGATCCCGGCCGAGATCGGAAACCATCCTGCGGATGTGCTGGTCTCACCAGGATCCTCCCCAGGCGGAATTTTTTATCGAATTAAGATCAATGTGGAGGGGGCGCATCAGTGAAGCGTATTGAGGCCGCTTCTTAATTTAAGCGGATCATCGCTAATGAATCCGTCGACTCCTAGGCTGCGAAGACGAGCGGCCTCCTTCGGATCGTTAACGGTGTAAATCCAGACACGGTATCCCCGCTGGTGAGCGTAGGAAATGGCTTCCGAAGTCACCCATCGATTCCAAACAATCACCCGAGCACCGGTCACGGCAAGCTGATCGATCCATTTCACGCTCAGTCTGCCTTCGGACTCCGAGATCTCTTCGCCACTTGGACGATCGGGAGGGCCAAGCGCACCCAGAACTTGAAGAGGCTCCAGTGCATGAACCTCCTTTAGGAAATCCCAATCGAACGACTGAACGATCACCTGGTTGACCCAGCCTCCGGCGCGCAGCACCTCAACGCAAGTGCTGGGGTCGCCGGACTTCCTTTCAATCAAGGCGACTCCCCTGGGCTGTATCAACTCCAGGGCATCCTTCAGGAGTGGCAGCCGGGTCCTCACTAGTCCCGCTCCAAACCACCGCCCAGAGTCCAGCGCGGCCAGTTCCGAAGAGGTTCGATCCGCAACTCGATGCCCCAGGCCTCCCCAAAGCGCGATCGCGTCCGTGGTGCGGTCGAGGGTGTCATCATGGATCACCACCGGAATACCGTCTTGGGTTTGATGATAGTCCAACTCCACCAAATCCACCGAGGCGTCGAGGGCGAGCACGAATGAGGGCAGGGTATTTTCTGGCGCTCGAGCGCACACGCCACGGTGTCCGATCAGGAGGGGCCGTTGGGTGGAGAGCAATTCGGCAACCCACATGCTCGACATCTCATCGTTTGTAAAGTGTGGCATTCTTTGAGAAGGGGAAAACCAAATCCGGTCGACGGCCGCGAGAAAAACCTTGGCAGAACCATGGTCGGCCGCCAACCGGATGATGCAGGTTTAGACGAGAGCGTGGGTAAAAGGTCACGAAAAATTATGAAAGATATTGGCCACCGCAAACACCGAACGCTGTTGGAGTCACTCGCGTCAGTAACGCGCCCGGTAATAGCGGGAAACGGCTCCGTCCAGGTCGCTATCGATGAACAGACTCAGACCATCGGAGGCCGTCGAATTGGTCTGCAACGGCGTCCACATCCCAAGCTGGGATGCCCGCTCGATGATGACCCGGGTTCCAGGCTCCGCGCGGATCTCGAAGCCAAAACCCACCGGGCGCATCCCGAAGCTCGGATCGTCCACTAGGAGTCGGGGGGGCTGCCTCGATCCAGAGTGCACCGCGTAGGCCCGACACTCATACGGCTGCAGGGTGACACTCATCGACCTATCCCCAGTGCGAAGGTCGATCCTATGGCTATCGCCGTCGAAAAGATTGGTGAGGGTCACCCACTCGATGCCTGATTTGACCCAGGCAGCGATCTCGAGGGTCACCGTAGCAGCGCGAGAAATCGGCTCAAAATTACGGAGTGTGAGGTAATCCTCTGTGGCGCGATCGTCTCCGCCGTATCTCTCCACTCCCACGCCACTCGTGCTGCTGGTGGCGCCCGTC
>JAYTTC010000129.1:0-2441 GCA_043745255.1 Verrucomicrobiales bacterium | reverse complement strand
GAGATGGCTCAGAGTTTCCCGGGTTACTTTCGGCGTGAATTCAAAGACCGATTCGAAGCGCTCAATCGCGATGCTCCACCCTCCCGCACCCTTCACGTCAAGGATGCCATTTCGGAATACATCGACTCATCGCGCGAGAAGGTGAGCAAGCTCTACGACGCGGTCGCCCCTACGGTTCGCGAAGGACTGGACCGTCAGTTCCAGGAGATTCTGCGCATTCTGGAACGACTCGAACTTCCGCCGATCTTGGTCGCGTTTTATGAGTTCCTGGTCGGGGAAGTATTGGAGGCGTTCAGCGCCCTGGATGGAGCGGTCAGTTCCAAGGAGAGCCGGTTTAATCAGTATGTCCTCGCGCAGATCGCCCATCATTGTCGCGACTTTCGTCAAACCTCCCTCGTGGGCGCTCCCGGTCTCCAGCCGGAGGAGTTGACGGGGGTGATGAAGGAGATGGAAGAGTTGGTTGGAATTTCGGTAGTGAAGACCAAGGTTCGCGAGTTGGCAAATTTCGCAAAGATTCAGCAGCTCCGTATCAACCAGGGACTGCGCCCCATCCCCACCAGTTACCACTTGGTCTACACAGGAAATCCCGGCACTGGCAAAACGACCGTCGCTCGCTTGATGGGGCGGATTTTCCGTTCGCTTGGAGTGCTGCGCAAAGGACATGTGGTGGAATGTGATCGATCGGCTTTGGTGGCCGAATACGTCGGGCAGACCGCCGTGAAAACCAATGCGATGATCGATGCTGCACGCGATGGCATCCTGTTCATCGACGAGGCCTATAGCCTGATCAAAGAGCATGAGGATTTTGGGCAGGAAGCGATCGAGACGCTGATCAAGCGGATGGAGGATGATCGCGATCGCCTCATCGTGATCGTCGCTGGCTACCCTGAGAAAATGGAGCGGTTCATCCAGTCCAATCCTGGCCTCCACTCCCGATTCAATCGCACCATCGCATTTCCCGACTACGTGCCCGGCGAGTTGTGTCGAATCTTCAGCCTGCTGTGTCGACGCAGTGGACTCACCCTCGCTCCAGGCTTGCGCGAAAAGCTGGTCCACTATTGTCACCGCGTTCATGCCAATCGGGCGCAAAACTTCGGCAACGCGCGTTTGGTGCGAAACCTGTTTGAGGAAGTGATCAACGCGCAGGCTTCTCGACTCGCCGACGCGACCGAGCTTGATGCGCAAGCGCTGACGGCACTATTGCCGGTGGACTTTGCCGCCGTCAGCGAGGAGTCGTTGGCCGACTATCGACGAAATGAGGGGCACTACACCGTTCGCTGCCCTCATTGCAACCAAGTCTACTCCTGGCTGCCGGAAGCTAATATCACCGAAGCCCAGTGCGGCGCGTGCGGCAAGAACTACGACGCAGAGTTTGGGGAGATGGGGGCGGGGGGGCAGTGATCCGTATTCAGTTGGCAGTGATGCTCTCGGGTAGTGTCGAACGTGATTTGCGCGTTTGCGTATTGAAACCTACGGTCTCGATTCCTGAACACGGGTTACTGCGCTTTAAACTGTGCTTTCGCTTCCGGGATCCATTGTTGGATCTGTCGGATGCGTGTCGCATCCGTGGGATGCGTGCGGAGAAAGCCCGGGGTTCCCCCGCTTTGCCCAGAATTGAGAGCCGCAAAACGGGTCCAGAATGCGAGGGACGACTCTGGATCGTATCCCGCGCGAGCCATGTAGCGAAGGCCCACGTGATCCGCCTCGGATTCCTGGAGTCGGCTATGAGGAAGCTCGCCACCCACCTGCGACCCCACTCCGTAAGCTTGCTGCAGAGCCAGGGCCGCTCTTGGGTCCGCTGCTGAAATGGAGAGTCCGGCGCTTAGCATCGATCCTCCCGCCTGCCAGGCCATCGCCCGGCTCATCCGCTCGTTGCCATGTCGCAGGACCGCATGCGCGACTTCGTGACCCAGCACCGCCGCTAGTCCGGCCTCGTCCTTAGTCACCGCGAGGATTCCGCTATAGACGCCGACCTTCCCCCCAGGCAGACAGAATGCATTCAGCTCCTTGCTTTCAAAGAGAACAAATTCCCATTGGGCGCCCGGTAGGTCCGCGACCGCCGCGATGCGCTTGCCCACTCGCTGAACCATTGCGTTGGCGGCAGCGTCCTTGCTGATGGGCGTGCCTTTTTTCATCTCGCTGAAACTCTGGAACCCGAGAGTCATCTCTTGTTGGGAGGACATCAGAATCAGCTGACTGCGCCCTGTCTCCTTCGAGGTGACGCAGCTGGTTTGACTCAGAGCGGTGACCATGAGGCTCAGGATGAAAAACGAGTGGCGCAGCGTGAGGTTCATATGGACGATGCAAGCAGAGCGGAATCGGTTCGGCAAGCCCCCCGGCAATTCTCGTTTTGATCTCTGGATCCTTGGAGAAAGCCTGAATGGGTCGCTGCGTGAGAGCGCCGCCCACTTCAGCGGCCGCGATGTCCCGACAGAAGTAGG
>JAYTTC010000128.1:0-2442 GCA_043745255.1 Verrucomicrobiales bacterium | reverse complement strand
CTGAAGCAAGCCGACCAGCCGGGCTACACGCCTGACATCGACTGCTATCTCAGCCATGGCGGCTACGACGCACTTCGCAAAGCCGTTGCGCTCCCCTCCAAGGACCTTCCCGACGGCAAGAGGATGACCGGCCCGGAGCAGATCCGCGACGAGGTGCTGAAGTCAGGACTACGGGGCCGCGGGGGTGCCGGATTTTCCTGTGGCTTGAAATGGTCGTTTGTTGATCGGAAGAGTGGGAAACCCATCTACCTCATTTGCAACGCCGATGAATCGGAGCCGGGAACCTTCAAGGATCGACAGATCATCCACAAAGATCCGCATCAGCTGCTGGAGGGAATGATCATTTCCTGCTTCGCGAACGACGTGAAGCTGGCCTACATCTACATTCGCGGTGAAATGCCCGAAGGTGCGCGCTTGTTAAAGCGGGCGCTGCAGGAGGCACGGCTTAAGGGGTTTCTAGGGAAAAATATCCTAGGCACCGGATACGATCTCGAGATCTACGTGCATCGCGGTGCCGGTGCTTACATCTGCGGCGAGGAGACTGGGTTGATAGAATCGCTTGAGGGCAAGCGAGCTTACCCGCGGATCAAACCTCCGTACTTCCCGGCGGTACTCGGTCTCTATCAGTGCCCCACGATCGTCAACAACGTCGAAACGCTTGCGGCCGTCCGCCACATCGTGACTCTGGGTGCCGCAGAATACGCCAAGCTCGGTACGCCGAACAACACCGGCACGCGGATCGTCAGTCTCAGCGGGCATGTCAAGAAACCCGGTTACTTTGAGGTCGAGGTCGGCAAGGCCACTTTGGGCGAGCTGATTTTCCACGAGAACTTCGGCGGGGGTCTGCTCGAAGGGCGTAAGCTCAAAGCCATCATTCCAGGGGGCTCGTCTTCAAAAGTGTTCAAGGCAGGCGAGACGTTCAAACTGAAGCGCAAGGGAGCCGACGGCCAGATGACCATTGTCGAGGTGGACCTGCTCGATTTGCCTTACGATTTTGATTCTCTGCAGCAGGCCGGCAGCATGTCGGGATCTGGAGCCATCATTGTGATGGATGACAGCACGGACATCGTGGAGGCGCTCGGAAATCTTAGTGAGTTCTATGCTCACGAGAGTTGCGGCCAGTGCACGCCCTGTCGTGAAGGGTCCCTTTGGATCAGCAAGGCTCTCCATCGCCTCACCCACGGCCATGGACGCAAGCAGGACGCCGACTATCTCCTTGGGATCGCGCAAAACATTCAAGGACGGACCATCTGCGCTTTCGGTGAAGCCTGCGCCTGGCCGGTGCTGAGCTTCGTGAAGAAATTCAAAGACGAGTTTGAAGCCAAGGGCGCGGCCGATGAGGCGAAGCACGAGGCGGGCGCGAGTGCGCGCTCGACCCGAGCGGCCGCAAGTCCGAGCGCCTAACGATTTCGCACCATGTCCACCGCCGCCAAACCTGAGTCGAAGCCCGCGCCTCCGCCGATCGAGAAGATTAAGATCAAGATCGACGGGCATGAGGTGGATGTTCCGAAGCTGACACCCGACGCCAGCGGGAAGCCACAGCCCACCACGATGCTGCAGGCCTGCGCCATCGCGGGAATCGAGGTGCCCCACTACTGCTACCACCCCAAGCTCGCCGTCGCGGGAAATTGCCGGATGTGCCTTATCGAGTTCGGCACACCCATGATCGGACCCGATCGCAAACCGTTGCTCAGTGAGGACGGGTCGCCAAAGATTGCTCGATCCGTCCTGCCCTACGAGCCAAGCACTCCGCGCGGCGCGATTGCCTGCGCTACGCCGATTTCTCCCGGGATGGAACTCTATCCCGGATCCACTGCCACTAGGCAAATGCGTGAGGGCGTGTTGGAGTCGCTGCTCATCAACCATCCACTCGACTGCCCTATCTGCGATCAAGCTGGCGAGTGCAAGCTCCAGGAATACTCGGTCGAGCATGGCCAGGCCACCAGCCGGTTCGTCGAGACCAAGGTGCACAAACCGAAGCAAGTCGATCTCGGGCCTCGGATCATGCTCGATGACGAGCGCTGCATCCTGTGCACCCGTTGCATCCGATTCACGCGGGATATCGCAGGTGACGACGCCTTGGGAGTCGTGAACCGGGGCAGCTACAACACCATCGCCGCCTACCCCGGGGCCAAGTTCGACAACAACTACACGCTCAACACGGTGGATCTCTGTCCGGTGGGTGCCCTGACTTCGAAGGATTTTCGATTCCAGATGAGGGTTTGGTTTCTCAAGGAAACGAAGTCGCTCTGTACCAGCTGCGGCACAGGCTGCAACATTGTCATCGGGTCGCGAGAGGAGAAAATCTACCGTTACGAGCCTCGTCAAAATGACGGGGTGAATGCCTGCTGGATGTGCGATTCCGGCCGGCTAAATTACAAGTGGGTGAACCGCGAGGACCGATTGACAGAGGTGCGGAGTCACCGGACTGGAGCGAGAACC
>JAYTTC010000127.1:0-2445 GCA_043745255.1 Verrucomicrobiales bacterium | reverse complement strand
CCGCCGCTTGATTTACAGTGGTTGCGCCACAGCGGTGCTATAGAAATATGGCCAAAGTCCAGGGGCCGATACGGCCCACGCTACAGAACTACAGCCCTGCTTTGAAACAGTGCAGGCAGAGTTCAGAGCCCCGGTCTTTTTTGCGTCTCTCGCGCCTTTTCGCGGCTAAGCCCGGCCCTGTCCGTTTTCGATCGGGGGAGGAGCTTTTACCGCAGAGTGCGCGGAGGGGAGAGGGAACAGGTTCCGAGAACCTACTGCTGTCGGATCATCGCGGCCGCTGAAGTGGGCGGCGCTCTCACGCAGCGACCCATTCAGGCTTTCTCCCTGGATCCAGATCTCGCCCGCTTTTAATTGCACCCCTCAGCCCTCCCGCGAACGCAGAAGGAAAAAAAACTTCCCCCGTCTCAACCCACGGAATTGATGTCCAGGGTCAGGCGGTCGGCTAGAGGAGGCATTTATAGGCCACCAACGCGAAGGTCGGAATGAGGATCGGTAACGCGTAACGGATCAAATAATCGAAGAAACTGGGGGTAGCCACCTTGGCCTGCTCGGCGATCGATTTCACCATGAAGTTGGGCCCGTTTCCAATGTAGGTGACCGCTCCGAAAAAGACCGCGCCCAGTGAGATGGCCACCAACTCGCCACCGTGGTCGGCCAGAAACAGGCTGAGGTCGCCGGGCTGGCTCAGGCTCAGATGCGATCGCCCCATCGCCGCGGCGAGGAAGGTGAGATAGGTCGGCGCGTTATCCAGAACCGAGGAGAGCACTCCAGACATCCAATAGAGCTTCATCGGCGAGTTCAGTCCGAGTCCCTCGGCGTGGTTGGAAAGATAGTCCAGGGCCGGGACCATGGTGGCGAAGATACCCACGAATAGCCACGCCACTTCCTTGATTGGCTGAAAATTAAAATCGTTCGCCTCGTGGATCGGCTTCGGTGTGAAGAGGTAGGAACAGAGCGCAGCCAGGACCATGAGCGCCTCGCTCAAGCCGGAAGGATTTCGAATAAATACGGCGAGAAGAATAAGTCCAAGAAATCCTAGATTTATCAACCCATCGAATCGCCAGGTTTCATGAGCCGTCTCCGCATCGCGCACGCGCTTCGGCGCACGCATGAAATTGGTTCGATCCAGCAGGTAGAAAACAATGACCAGTAGCGCAAGCGCCATCAGCCACGCTGGCCATAAATGACGGAGGGTCCAGAGGAAGGGCACTCCGTTCAAATACCCCAGGAACAGGGGAGGATCGCCGATTGGGGTCAGGGCACCGCCGACATTGCTGACGATGAAGATGAAGAACACCACATGGAATCCAGTGATTCGATATTTGTTCATTCGAATCCAGGGCCGAATCAGCAGCATGGAGGCTCCGGTGGTGCCGATCACATTCGCCAGGAGCGCGCCGAGCAGCAAAAAAATGCAGTTGATCGATGGCGTGGACTCTCCCTTGACCCGGATATGGATGCCGCCCGCCACCACGAACAGTGAACCGATCAGCGCCATGAAACTCACATACTCGTGAGCCACATGAAGCATGCGAATCGAATCACCCAGCACCCAGACATAGTAGGCCGTCACCAGCCCTCCGAGACCTAAAGCCACATGATGGAAATGATGTTCCCACCATTTTTTGTTCAGAAACGGCATCACCGCTATCGAGAGCAACATCGCACCAAAAGGCAGAATCATCGCAACATGAGGGTCGCGATGCTCGTCCACCACCGCTAGCACGGGCGGAAGATGAAGGGCTGCGGATAGCATCATGCCCAGAGCTTGGCTGGAATTCCCATTCCGGAGCAAGTCGAGAGGCGCTGCAAGCGCTCCACCCCGAGCTCCCGGTTCTAAGTCCTCTCCATGCACGACGAACTGCTGCATGTGGAGCGGGTCTTGCGTGCCGGCGCGCGAGGTTACCTTATGAAGGAGGCAGGTGGGGAACGGATGCTACTGGCGATTCGACAGGTGCTCGCCGGCAAGGTTTACGTCAGCGAACGAATGTCCGCGAAAATCCTCGATGTGTTTTCCGGACGCAAAGGTCGCACTGGCAATTCCCCAATCGACCTATTGAGCGATCGCGAATTCCAAGTCTTTCAGCTCATAGGCCAAGGCCGAAGCACTCGCGGGATCGCCGAGGTGTTGCACCTAAGCTCCAAGACTGTCGATGTGCATCACGCTCACATCAAGGAGAAGCTCCAACTCAAGGATGCGACCGGTCTGGTGCGATATTCGGTGCGCTGGGTGGAGGCGCAAAACGCTGGGAATGCTCCGAGTCTCTAAGGCTTGCTGCGAGTGAAAACAGAAACCCGGCGCAAACGAGGATCCCACCTCCTGCACCGGGTTTATGTTTTTCAGTTCTCCAACCCACTCGCAAAAAAAGCACCGTCTTCCGATTGAAGGAGTATCAGAACCGTTTGCTGATGCTCGCAAGAATGCTGTAGTCGGAGAAGGCGGCG
>JAYTTC010000126.1:0-9053 GCA_043745255.1 Verrucomicrobiales bacterium | reverse complement strand
CCCCTTGCATTCGGTAGCAGCCGTGTTTGCCACCAAAGCAGATGCGACCTTTCAAATCCTGGGTGAGGTAGTGAACCCAGATCTCCGTGGGTGTGGTTCCTCCTTTAATCAACCGGATCACTCCGGTTTTCTTTGATCGGCACATGACTTGATAGCGATCGGCAAACCACAGGTTTCCGTCCTCGTCCTCCAAGAGCTTCCGAACCGAGCTCAGTTTGGGAATCTTCAACTCCTCTTGCACGCCCTCCTCGGTGTATCGGCTAACGACCCCTTTGAAGCCGACCCAGACCCCTCCGTTTTTAGCAGGGCAGACTCCGGTGGGTTGGGAACCGGCGGATCCATGTCCGGTAACAAAGGCTTTCCATTGATGGTCTTGGGCGCGGAGAAGCCCATTTTTCATGCAAACCCAGAGAGCCTTGTTTTTATCCTCGGTCATCTCCTCCACATGATCGTCGGTATCCTCGAGCAGAGGCAGGCTGGCTTTCTCGAATACAGAAAACCGAGCCCCATCATAGCGGACCAACCCAAACACGGTGCCGATCCAAACATAGCCATCCGAGGTTTGACGGAGGCAGGTGACGTGGTTCTGAGGGAGGCCTTGTTCGACGGTCCATTGAAGCACCCGGTAGTGCGCCGTGAGATCCCCCATCGGTTCAAAATCCCTCACCGGCCCCCCAAGACTGGCTCTCAATCCCGGATCTTCCGAGCCAGCCAACCAGAGTGGAGCGCAGATCGAAGTGATGAGAAGTGGGGATATGAGAAACCTCGGGAACATTGGCGTGCATTTAGTAGCAAATCTAAGAGCTCGGGCCAATGGAAATCTGTGGCGGAGTGGAGGGTGATTCGCGCGGTCTACGGAGATCGACCGGCGGGCAACGCCTCGAAGCACCTCCGCTTTGGCCCCGACGCCACCCCCACCCCGAATTCAAGCATGGGTCAGCCCCATCCCTTAGCAGGCTTTGTTGATCATTTCCCCTTCACATCGAAGCAGTAAATCAGATCCTGATCACGGAGGTACAGCTTCCCATTGCTGATG
Organism: Verrucomicrobiales bacterium; assembly: GCA_043745255.1. Taxonomy (GTDB): domain Bacteria; phylum Verrucomicrobiota; class Verrucomicrobiia; order Limisphaerales; family UBA11320; genus UBA11320. Next base: position 8,017 of record JAYTTC010000126.1, on the reverse strand, counting down.
ACCGGATGGGTCCAGATGCGTCCTTCGGGTTTGCGGAGCGTGGTCTGAGGCTCGAGCTTAAAGCGGCTGTGTTCATTCCAGCCCTTGGGGGAGGCTTCCACTAACGCCACGGCACCGCTCGATTCATCCACGCAATAGAGCATTCCGTCAGCATAGGTCACCGCCCCTTTGCCAAAGTTTTTGGAGCTCCAAACTTCCTTGCCGGTCAGGAATTCCTGACACACCCAGCCTGCTCCGTCGGAATGGCCGTAAAGATGGTCTCCTCCCAGCACCACGCCACCGTGATGATTCTTCATCACCTTGTTCTCATACACATCGCTGACTGCGTAGTCCTTCCCGACCTTCACCAGTTTGCAGCCTGCTCCATAACCCGAGGTAATGTAAACATATCCGTCCTTCCAGATCGGAGTCGGGATCACGGCGACCGTGCCTGCCCAGGGAGACTGCCAAAGCACCGACCCGTCGATGGCTTTGACTCCGACCACCGCCTTGGGGGTGAGCTGCACATATTGGTCGATCCCGTTGAAGTGAACCGGGACAATGGAAGAGTAATGGGGTGCTTCCGTGAAGTCTTTGGAATGCCAGAGAAGGCGGCCGGTTTTTTTATCGAGAGCTACTAGCGACCCCTTCTTGCTCCCTGGGGTACAAACGACTTGTTTTCCATCTACCACCACCGACTCGCAATAACCCCAGCCTGGCACGGTGCCTCCAAAATCCTGCATCTTTACCTGCCAGACGGCTTTGCCATCGGCTGCTGCGACGCAGATCAAGCCACCGTTTGCGGCCAGCCCGTAAACGAAGTCTCCATCCACGGTGGGTGTACCGCGGGGTCCATCTCCCCAGTTGTTGGGATAGATTTCGCCGATTGGTGCGGCCCAAACTTCCTTGCCGTCCTTGGCGCTCAAGGCGATCAGGAATTCTTGCTGACCTCTGGCACCCAGCGTGTAGACCCGGCCCTTTGCCACTGCGAAGCCGGAATATCCAATCCCTGCGTTTTGCATGAGCCACACCCGTTTGGGACCGCTCTCCGGCCAGGATTTTAGCAGGCCTGTCTCTGGCGAGCGATCGCTTCGATCTGCGCCACGCCACTGAGGCCAGTCGTTCGCCAGCAGGGATTGGGAAAGGAGAGTGATCGATGCTAACAATGCCACACTCGGAGCAGACAGGGTGTTCATGCGGGGAAATGGACGCATAGCGCTACCGATTTCATCAAGTGGGAAACGGAATCTTTTTGCTGTCGCATGAGCTTTTCTCTTCGGTTTAGATCATGCCGATGAACGTGTTGATCACCGGCGGAGCCGGGTATATCGGTTCGGCATGCGTAGAGTTTTTCCTCAATGCAGGACATTCCGTCACCGCGTTCGACAATCTTTCCGAGGGACATCGATCGGCGGTGGACCTGCGGGCCACCTTCATTCGGGGGGACTGTCACGATCGGCGATCTTTGGCCGAAGCCCTGCACCTGCATCAGATCGAGGCAGTGGTTCACTTCGCCGCTTCGGCTCTGGTGAGTGAATCCATGCGCTTGCCGGGCAAATACTTTTTCAACAATACCAGCGGGACTCAATCCGTGCTGGACAGCTGTGTGGTCGCTGGCGTGCGAAAGCTTGTGCTCAGCTCGACGTGTGCGACCTACGGTGTTCCCGAGACCGATAGGATTTCAGAATCGCATCCGCAGTGTCCGATAAACCCGTATGGTGAATCCAAGCTCCTGGCGGAACGAATGCTCCCGTGGTACCAGCGGGCCTACGGTCTGGAATTCGTCGGACTTCGCTATTTCAACGCCGCTGGAGCCACTGCGTTGCGGGGGGAGCATCATCGGATCGAGACGCACCTGATCCCCAATGTCATCAAGGTGGCGCTCGGCCAATCCCCCAGTTGCGAGGTGTTTGGGGAAGACTATCCGACTCCGGACGGGACCTGTGTGCGGGATTACATCCATGTGGAGGATCTTTCCCAGGCTCATCTTCTCGCTCTGATGTCGGAAAAGTGCGGCTTTTTCAATCTGGGAAATGGATCGGGCCACTCGATTCGGGAAGTGATTCGAACGTGCGAGAAGGTCAGCGGCTGCACGATTCCGACACTCTTCAAGCCTCGTCGGGCGGGTGATCCACCCCGCCTGGTGGCGGCTGCGGACAAGGCGATCCAGGACCTGGGTTGGAAGCCCCGGCTCGTTAGCCTGGACCAGATCCTGGCCAGCGCGTGGAACTGGCATCGGACCCACCCGCACGGGTATCCCGACTAAACCGTTGCCAATCGAGGATCCCTCCTTTTACATACTCGCTCCCCGCGGCGTTCCGCGCCTGCGGCAGCATGTCCGAATATAAAGTTAAATTTGAGGTGTTCGAGGGTCCGCTGGACCTCCTTCTTTATCTGATCAAGAAGGAGGAGGTAGACATTTATCAGGTCAACCTCACCCGCATCGCCACCCAGTTCATCGAATACATCGAGGTCATGCGGCTGTTTGATCTCGAGATTGCGGGTGAGTTCCTGGTCATGGCCGCCACGCTCATGTACATCAAGAGCAAGGAGCTGCTTCCGGTGGAGCAGCGAGCGGTGGCCGAGGAGGAAGATGAAGGGGAGGACCCCCGGTGGGAGCTGATCCGACAGCTGGTGGAATACAAGAAATTCAAGGATGCGGCCGCTCAGCTGCAGGTGCTTGAGCTTCGCCAGGAGGAAACATTTCCCCGCATTCCGGGCATTGTGAAGTTCGAACCGGAAGCGATCACTGGGCGCGCGCAAGCTTCTCTCTTCGATCTGATCAACGCGGTCAACGCGGTGCTCAAGCGACTGAGCGGCGGGGATCTCGAAGAAGCGCGTGAGATTTACGAGGATCAATGGACGGTCAGCTCAAAGATCGAGTTTCTTTTGAAAGAGCTATCCGAAAAAACGGTGCTTCGGTTTTCGAGTCTGTTCTCGGCAGCCAAAAGTCGCACCGAGGTCGTGGTAACTTTCCTGGCCGTCTTGGAGCTGATCCGGCTCCGACATCTGACGGCCGTGCAGGCGGAGACTTTTGGTGAAATCGAGCTCTCCCGGCCCGCCGAGACGGATCTGCCCCCCATTGCCGGGCCCGTATCCATGCTGTTTGACCCTCCTTCATCCCCCCATGAACCCTCTGCTGCCCCTGCGGTCGATGCTCCTTCCTCCTGATTATGGAACTTAAGTGCATACTCGAATCGCTGTTGTTCGCCGCGCAGAAGCCATTGAGCGCCCACGAGCTTAGAACAGTCCTCGCGGCCGCCGCTGAGCAGAGTGAGGACGAATGGGTGCGCAGCCTGAAGAAGACGCCTTCCGAAAATGTGGAGGCCGCGCTGGAAGAATTGAAGAGGGAACACGAGGCTGCGTCGCGAAGCTACCGGCTCGCATGTATTGCTGGATCCTGGCAGTTCGTCAGCCAGCCGGAGTACGCTCCCTGGCTGCGGGCTCTTCTCGGACAGAAAATTCGTCCTCCGAGGCTTTCGCATCCCGCGTTGGAGACTCTGGCGATTATCGCCTATCGACAGCCGGTGACTCGCGCGGAGGTGGAGCAGGTGCGCGGCGTGGCTATCGACGGAGTGATGCAGACCTTGCTGGAACGGGGTTTGGTGGTGCTTTCCGGACGCGCCGAGGTCGTGGGTCGACCTTCGCTCTACAGTACCACACCGGCTTTCCTGGAGTATTTTGGACTCCGACAATTGGAAGATCTCCCGGCGGCGGACGAGCTGCGTCGTATTGTGATACAGAAACCAGAGGCACTCCTCACCGTCGATCCCGGGCTTGCCACCGCGCCCCCGGACTCGCTTGCTCTGGTCGATGACGCCAGCGTTAGCGGTGAATCCAATACTCCGCGACAAGGTTCCGGGGGCGTGGGTGAGCATCCGCCTGCCACTCCTCCCACCGCAGATCCCGAACACCCTCAGCCCGTCGGCAAAGAATGAGTCTCTCCGAACACCGCAAAGCCATCGATCGTATCGATGCTCAGATCGTTCGTCTGCTCAATGAGCGGACGAACCATGTTCTTGAAATCGGTGCCATTAAGCTCGCTGCGGGGGAGGAAATCTACGCTCCGCATCGCGAGCGCGCCGTACTCCAGAGGGTTGCGAAGCTTAACGAGGGCCCAATCGCTCCGGAATCCCTGCGGGCTATCTATCGCGAGATCATGTCGAGTGCGCTGTCGCTCGAGAAGACCATGACCATCGCCTACCTGGGGCCCGAGGCCACCTTCACGCACCAGGCGGCGATACAGAGATTTGGTGCCAGTCTTCAGTATGCGGCTCAAAGAACCATCGGGGATGTCTTTTCAGAGGTGACTAAAAGCCGCGCCGACTACGGCGTGGTTCCGGTGGAGAACTCCACGGAAGGTGTGGTCACTCATACTCTCGATATGTTCGTGGACAGCGATCTCAAGATTGTCGCTCAGATTGTTCTCCCCATTCGCCACTGTCTGGTGAGTCGTGTCTCACGCGATCGTATCAAGCGCCTTTACGTGCATCCGCAAACGCTCGCGCAATGTCGTGGATGGCTGCAGCGCGCCCTGCCTCACGCGGAGCTGATTGAGACCTCGTCCAATGCCCGCTCCGTCGAGTTGGCAGCAGCCGATCGAAAATCTGGCGCTCTCGCTGGCGTGCTCGCGGCTGAGAAATATAAGGTCCCGATCCTCGAACACGACATTCAGGACAACCCGGCGAATGCCACTCGGTTTCTCGTGCTGGGTCGGCAATGCAGCCCTCCCACCGGACACGACCGCACCAGCATCATGTTCAGCATCCAGCACAAGGTCGGAGCGCTCTATTCCGCTCTCTCGCCCTTCCGCCGGCACCGTTTGAACATGACGAAAATCGAGTCTCGCCCCAGCAAGCGAAAGGCCTGGGAGTATTTCTTCTTCGTCGATTGCGACGGGCATCAAGACGACCGAAAAGTGGCCAAGGCGATACTTCAGCTGCGGGAGGAATGTAATTTCGTCAAAGTGCTGGGATCGTATCCGAACGCCGAGTAGGGCGGGTCCTCTGTGCGACTCTTGGGCTTTTGGCTGGCTCAGGGGTGCAATTAAAAGTGGGTGAGATCTGGATTCTTGGCGAAAGTCTGAATGGGTAGCGGCGTCTCGTGAGAGCGCCGCCAACTTTAGCGGCCGCGATATCCCGACAGAAGTAGGTTCTCGGAACAGGTTCCCCCTCCCCTCCGCGTTCTCCGCGCAATCCGCGGTAAACGCTCCTCCCAGGATCGGAAACGGGCAGGGCCGGGCTTAGCCGCGAAAAGGCGCAGGAGACGCAAAAAAGACCGGGGCTCTCAAACTCTGCCTTCCCTGTTTCAAAGCAGGGCTGCAGTTCTGTAGCGTGGGCCGTATCGGCCCATCCCCGCCCGGATCGTCCGATACGGACGACACTACAGAAGAGGGAAACCGTGCGAGGGCACACCAGCTGTAGTTCTGTAGTGAGGGCCGTATCGGCCCATCCCCGCCCGGATCGTCCGATACGGACGACACTACAGAAGAGGGAAACCGTGGTAAGGCACGCCAGCTGTAGTTCTGTAGTGTGGGCCGTATCGGCCCATCCCCGCCCCGATCGTCTGGTACGGACGACACTACAGAAGAGGGAAACCGTGCGAGGGCTCCCCAGCTGTAGTTCTGTAGCGTGGGCCGTATCGCCTAGGGCTGTCACCCTAGCTTCCAACGGGGCCTGATCGTGGTCTGCAACGACAGCGGCTATCGCTACGTCTGAGCTCTCGGACAGTTCTGTCACGGGTCAGCTTCGAACGGCGTCACTCGAATGACATGATTGTCACCGGCCAATCATGTTCCCGTTAGGATCGTCGACTACCTTCAGGAAAGCTTGAACAACCCGAGCTTAGATCGAACCTATGTGTAACTCTCAACGAGATCTTGTCCTGCAGCGCCGAAGCACGTTCCGATATAAATCCACCGCACTCTTGCTGGCCGCATCCATTGGCTCCCTTTCAGCACTCGAACCTCCTGTCCATGTGTTGATGCTCAGTCTTGACGGGATACACGCCCTAGATGTGGCTCGGTATGTCGCGGCCAATCCCAGCTCATCATTAGCCTATCTGGTAAGCCACGGCGTCAACTACACGACAGCGTCATCGGCGCGGCCCGCCGATTCATTCCCGGGAATGCTGGCACTCGCAACCGGTGGCTCTCCGAGTTCAACAGGGGTCTATTTCGATCTGTCGTATGACCGATCTCTTTGGCCGCCCGGTGTCACGTCTGGTCCAACGGGAGCGGTGGTGGAGTTCAACGAGAACGTCACTCTTGACTCCACTCGACTGGATGGCGGAGGCGGACTGAACCCGGCTAAACTCCCTCGCGACCCCCGTCGAGGGGGTGCGGTCGTCTATCCGCACGACTACCTCAGGGTAAACACCATTTTCGAAGTGGTGAAAGCGGCGGGCTATCGAACCGCTTGGTCTGATAAGCATCTGACGGATGAGATCGTTCAAGGACCCTCCGGAAACGGAGTGGACGACTTATTCGTCCTAGAGATCGCCGGCAATAATGCTTTTGGCACCAGCATCACCAAGAGCCTGGACGCCACCAAAGCATTTGATGACATCAAGGTTCAAGGAATTCTGAATCAGATTAACGGGCTTGATCATACTGGCGTCTCGACGGTGGGAGTACCTGCTTTGTTCGGGATGAATTTCCAAGCGATCAGCGTAGGTCAGCGTCTGCAAACAAACAAAACGATCAAGGGTAAGACGGCTACTGGGGCAGCGGCGGGCCCGGGTGGTTACCTGGATGGAACTGGAACGCCAAGCTTCCTTTTATTAGACGCTCTGAACCACACCGACGCGTCACTTGGGATGATCATTGAGGCGCTGCGGAGCAAGAGTTTGCTCGATTCCACCTATATCATTCTGACTGCAAAGCATGGTCAGGCGCCCATCGATCCTACGAAACTGAAAATCGTTTCAAACACGGCTATTCCAAGCCTCATTGATCCTTCGGTGGTAAAGGTGTCGTTGACCAGCGGGGATGATGCCGCCCTGCTTTGGCTTGCGGACCAAACTCAGACCACGGCTGCTGTCGGCGTCCTGCAGCAGAACCAACCTGCGGTATCGATCCAGGAGATCTGGTCCGGCGAGCGACTGAAATTGCATTTCCCCGATCCGCTGCTGGATCCTCGGACACCGGACATCATTGCGATTGGCATCCCGGGAACCATTTATGCACCAAAGGCGAGCAAGATTGCCGAGCACGGCGGGTTTAGTGACGACGACAACAATGTTCCCATCATCATCTCCCACCCCAAGCTCGGTCCTCAGACCATTACCAGCGCCGTTAGGACAGCACAGGTTGCTCCTACCATTCTGCAGATGCTGGGATTGAGCCCTTTTTCGCTTCAAGCAGTGGTTAAGGAGAAGACCACAGTGCTTCCTGGTTTCGAGTCTATTCAGGTCGCCGAGCCTGCGTTCTTGGCAACGGGTGTGCCGAGTTCGACGATTCAATTGTCTGACGGCCAGACTCGATTCAGTCTCTCGGGTGCCTCTCTCCAGTCGTTCACTATTCAAGCCTCCAGCGACTTGTTGATGTGGACATCCATTGGAACTAATTCACTCCTTGTGAGCGGCTCAACTTCGGTTGAAGATCCGCAAGCCGTAAAGTTTACAAACCGATTCTATCGTGCCCTGATAACGCCATAACGCATCGGCGTGCGGCAGACGGAGCCGCTGCCCGTTCGAAGGTTTTTTCGCGTTGAGTCTCCGGAGGGGGCAAAACTCTGAACTCTGCGATCTGCGATTCGGATCGCGGAACTGCCCAATCAAGCTGTCCCGCACGTTCACGATGGTCTTGATGTTGGGTGCTTCATGGTCGATGGTTGCCGCCGATTTAGAGCCTATGGCGGACAGCGATAACAACGCACTCGACGGCATCGCGGTGATCGGCATGGCGGGACGCTTCCCCGGTGCACGGTCGCCAGACGAGTTCTGGCAGAACCTTTGCCAGGGCAGGGAAACCATCTCCCGATTTACGGATGAGGAATTGCTTGCGGCCGGGGTCAGCCCCGAGCTCCTGCGAAATCCC
>JAYTTC010000125.1:0-2463 GCA_043745255.1 Verrucomicrobiales bacterium | reverse complement strand
TAGTTCTGTAGCGTGGGCCGTATCGGCCCATCCCCGCCGGATCGTCCGATACGGACGACACTACAGAAGATGGAAACCGTGCGAGGGCACGCCAGCTGCAGTTCTGTAGCGTGGGCCGTATCGGCCCATCCCCGTCCCACCTCTCCGAATCTGCGAGACTCCATTCTCACCCACTTTTAATCACACCCGGATCCGGCCACTCGCCCTTTGACTTTTCCCGAGTTTGGGGAAGGTTAGCGGGTCGTTTATGCTACGTGAGAGGCCGGGAGCTTTCTATCTAGGCAAAAAATCATCAAAAAGAATCCTGTTCATCCGGCAGCAGCTGTCAAAAACTGCGTCCGGCTCGTTTTGCGGTTTAACGTTCGCATCGATCCACCGCTTTTCGCCATGCACCAAATGCGTCAACAGATCGAGGTCGGGTTCGGAATCGTGGTAGGTGTCTGCCTTGCCCTGAGCGGGTCGCTGGCGTTCGCCGACACCACCCCGCCCCCGGCCTATCAGGAAGTTTACGACCTGCTTCGCGCGAACCTGCCCGGATTGGACGAACCAACCTTGCAGCGTGCGGCCGTGGAAGGCTTGCTTTCGCGGTTTAGTGGCCGTGCCTCCATCTCCGGCACCAACGCATCCGAACTGAAACGGGGCATTCTACTGCCAGCACAGATTCGAGTGATTGATGAACGCTTCGCTTATATCCGGCTGAGCGGAGTCGACTCTGTTCTTGTGACGGATTTGGAGAAGGCTCTGGGAGATCTTGCGAAAACCAATCGGCTGCAGGGCGGGGTGCTGGATTTGCGCTTTGCAAAGGGCAGCGACTATGCGGCGGCCAACGGTGCCGCTTCCCTCTGGGTCACGGGCACGCAGCTGCTTCTGGATTGGGGAGACGGTCCGCGCAAGTCCGCAGGCGTGACTCCTGCAGGACGGATTCCCTGGGTGGTCTTGGTGAACAGCGAAACTGCTGGCAGCCCCGAAGCTCTCGCTGCCTCCCTGCGTCAGACAGACTCGGCCTTGCTGGTGGGGAGCCGGACTGCTGGGCAAGCGGCCATTTCTCGAGAGTTTCCGTTGCATAACGGACAGCAGTTGCTCATCGCTACTCTGCCGGTGAAAACCGGTGACGAAAAGGCTATCTCACCCGCTGGGCTTACGCCTGACATCGAGGTCAAAGTAGACCTTGAGCAAGAGCGAGGATTTTTCGAATACTCTTCTTCCAAGACTGGGGGCAAGGGCGTAGCTTCCTCGCCTGAACCCCTACGGCGTGGATCGATCGCGGGATCCGCCGCAACGAACCGACCCGCGCGCCGACGCATCAACGAAGCCGATCTGGTGCGGATGCAAAAAGAAGGCAAGCAACGGTCGGATGTTGATATCTCCAGCGGGAACGGTGACGGCGTCGGCGCGGATGTGGCAACGGGATCATTGGATCCCGCTCTCGCGCGGGCCCTCGATCTTCTCAAAGGGCTGGCGGTGGTCCGCCAGAGCAGGGGAGAATGATTTTCACGATTGACGGTTCATACACTCACTCCCAATTTGCACCAATCGCTTAGAGCATGAAACGGGTTCTGTTCGTTTGCACAGGTAATATTTGCCGCAGTCCCATGGCCGAAGGCCTCTTCCGCCATAACGTAAGCGGCAGGAGCTCTTTCGAAGTGTATTCTGCTGGGGTGGGAGCCATGGATGGTCAGCCGCCCAGCGATTACGCCGTGCGCGCGCTTGCTGAACTCGGCATAGACATTTCCCATCAACGAAGCAACTCCTTAAGCGCGGAGCTGGTTTCCAAGGCGGACTATATCTTTGGCATGACCCATAGCCATGTGGACGCCATCACACTTCTCTATCCGCAAGCGGCCGAGAAAACCTTTCTTCTCCGCGAGTTTGACGAGACGCTTGATTTTTTCGAGAAGGACATCAGTGATCCGATCGGGGGTTCCTACGAGGTTTACGCGAACTGCCGCGACCAAATTGAACAGGGCATCGCTTCCATGCTGAATTTTCTAGATCAAACCTCGGGTGGGTCGGGGAACTCCGCGCAAGGCACTGAGAAAGGCATCATCGGCCTGGGTGCCGATCACGGAGGCCTGGAACTGAAAGAAATCATCAAAGAACACCTTCGTGTGCTGGGACTGAAAGTGAGCGATCTAGGCACCCATTCCAAGGAGTCAACTGATTATCCGGATTACGGTCGCGCGGTCGCCCAACTGGTTGCGGACCGGCAGGTCGACTTCGGGATTCTGGTATGCACTACGGGTGTGGGGATGAGCATCGCAGCGAACAAGGTTCCCGGCGTGCGCGCAGCGCTGGTATTCGACGAGAAGACCGCCCGAATGGCTCGTGAGCACAACGATGCCAATGTGATGTGCCTGGCGGGGCGGACGACCCCTGCTCAGCTCGCAAAGAAGATGGTTGATGCGTTTCTGCAATCCCGGTTTGAAGGGGGTCGCCATGAGCGTCGAGTGCGCAAGATCGAAC
>JAYTTC010000124.1:0-2463 GCA_043745255.1 Verrucomicrobiales bacterium | reverse complement strand
AAGAAATTCGAGAGCATGGAATGCCTGGCGTGCTTGCTCTCGTGCGACGGGGTCCCCTGTCGCCGCGAAACGATACGACTGCATGGCCAGATAGACTGCGGTGTATCCGCCGTCGTTGTCGTCGTCCTGGGGTTCATGAGAGGAGAGGTCGCCAGGAATCGTCAGCCGACATTTCTCCACAATGCCGGGCTCACGAATGTGTCGGGTCAGGCAGATTTCTCGGAAGCCGGATTCTTTCTCAGAAAGTCGGAGGGGGCGCTTTAGAATCTTGCTGACGCCGGTAGCTGTAGCCACCCAGGCGCTGCCTTCAGCGTCGAAGGCGATGCTGCGGACCTCATCATCGAGCAGCCATCGGCGACTGTGAAGCAGGGACCACTCTCCCTGATGATATCGCGCAACACCTCGAGCGGTTCCGATCCAGAGCACATTCTCCGACGACAGCGCGAGCGCTTGCACTCGGGAATCTGGCAGGCCTTTCGACGGATCCAAACTCAGTGTCCATCGGCCGTCTCGATATCCGTTCACGCCGCCCGAGCTGCCGCACCACAGGGTTCCGTCCGTCGACAGAACCAGAGCACGCACATCGGAGCTGGGTCCGGATGAAAGAGAATGAATCGGCTCGATCTTCCCATTCTGTCGATGCCAAAGACCGGACGAGGAACCGATCCAAATCTCACCGCGCGAATCCACCTGCACTCCGCGCACCGTGCTGGGGAACTTCGCCGTCAAGGGAAGAGCCCCCTCGGAGTTGATTTGCATGACTCCGTTAGGGCCCGCCGTCAGCACTCCACCAGGAATGAGGGCCAAGGCGCTGACCGGGCCTTCGACGTCAGCGAGTCGACTGAAGTGATCCTGATCCCAAACCTGAATTCCATCCCAGGTCCCAGCATAGATCTTGTGATCTGATCCCAAGAGGAGAGCGAACACGGGACCCTCATGGCCCTGGGGTGACATTTGCTTCCAGGTCTGAGTCCTGGCCTCGAGGCGGAACACACCCGACGCGGTGCCCAGCCAGACCCTTTGCTCTGAATCGATCACCAGCGATCGCAAAGCCGAGCTGGCAACGGCGGTGGAAACAGGCGCGGGAAAAATCTCAGCGCTCTCCTGGACAAACGCACTATCCGGCAGGGCAGCTCGCAGGGCCGGCGCGTTCAGCAAGAGCCAGCAAACGAAACACAAGCTACTCGCCCTGAGCTGACGCAATGTAGAAGAACTCACCAACCCTTGCCCTTGGTGGTCGTGCGCACGCGGCAGAGTGATTTGTCGGCGGTGATGTAGAGCACGCTGCCATCATTCCCCCAGTTGCAGTTGGCGGTGGCCACACCGGTGGCGAGAGTACCAAGGTGTTTGCCATCCGAACCGATGATCAATACTCCCCCGGGAGCGGTCGCGAATAGCGTCCCGGTCTTGTCCACCTTCAGACCGTCCGGCAGACCCTTTAATCCAGCCTTGACCATGGATGTCGCATCGAAGAACACGCGTCCGTTGTCCACGCTTCCATCGGGCTTCACATCGTATGCCACGATGACTGCCCGGGCTGGATCAGAAACGGCGACGTAGAGGATCTGCTCGTCCGGTGAGAAGGTGAGGCCGTTCGGATAGGTCAAATCGCTGATCAGTAGCGTGACCTCGCCGTTGGGCTTCAATCGATACACACCGCAGAAGGGAATCTCCTTGGCGGAGTCGGCGTTCCGCTCGAGCAATCCGTAGGGAGGGTCCGTGAAATACAGATCTCCCTTGGAGTGGTAAACCAGATCGTTGGGGCTGTTGAATCGAAAGTATTTATAATACTGCGCCAGGCTCGTTTTCTTGCCGTTAGGTTCCAGTCGCGCAATGCGACGATCCCCGTGTTCCGCGAGGACCAGTCGGCCCTTGGAGTCGACCGTCAATCCGTTCGAGCCAGGCTCCCCTCCCCGAGGAGTGGATCCCGTGTAGCCGCTGGGATTCAAAAACACCGTCGCGGGATTTCCCTCGGACCATTTGTAAACCTTGTTCTGTGGAACATCCGAGAACAGCAGGTAGTTCCCCCCGCGAATCCAGATCGGTCCCTCGGCCCAATCGTAACCTTCCGCCAGCTTCTCGATCTTCGCATCGAGGGGAAGGATCGCGTCCAATCTTGGATCCAGCCGTGTGATGGATCCGATCGAGGGATAATCGATCAGGTGAAGCTTTCCTTTGCGCTCCGGCTTGGATGCGTCCGCACCCATCAGCGTCGTAAAAGTGAGAGAGAAGGAGAGCCCGAGCGCGAGGAGCGTGTATGAGTTCATGGTCGAGAGAACACAACAAAGCCAAAGCACCCGATCCGGGGTCAAGGGGATTCTCAGTGAATTACTGTCGCACTGCCTGTTTTACTTCTGCTTCGGCGTTGCCGAGGGAATAGGGAGTGAGTCTCCTGTCCAGTGGGGCGGTCTTCATCCCCTGGCCGGGCGGCATTCATCCTATGCTGAAACGAGCCCTCGGTGA
>JAYTTC010000123.1:0-2466 GCA_043745255.1 Verrucomicrobiales bacterium | reverse complement strand
CGGCGGCGCGGGCCACCGTGCGGGCGGTGGACCGAGGTGTGGGGCGCAAGGCGTAAGCGAGCGCCGCGAGGCCGAGCAGCGCGAAGACGGTAGAGAGCGAATTGTAGCCGAGGAGGACCGGCAACCAGGCGATTCCGGCGAGGGCCGTGAGCCAAAGTGCGAGTCCTGACCAGGAGGATTCTGTTTTGGCCGTGAGAATGGGCCGCAAAATGCGCCAGAAGAGGTAGGTCGCGGTGGAAATCAACGCGAGGCAGAGGAGACGGAACGCTACGATATTCCCGCCACAGAGCAGCCAAAAGGGCCGGGCGATGAGCGGGTAGTGAGTGTGCAGATCGGGGTTGTCGGCGGGAAACTGGTAGGTGAGAAAATGAGTCGCCGCGTCGAGGGTATCGTAGCTGCGGAATTGGGCCCAGATCAGGGCGGCTGTAATGAACGAAACCGCGGGCGCCCATCCGATGTGGATCGAGACCGTCGATTTACCGCCGGGAACTTTGGGGTTCATTTGGGGCATCCGAACCGAGCCAAGACTAACCGGGCAACGCTGTCCGATGAGAAATGTCGTTCCACGTAATGTCGGCCGGCCATGCCGATCTCGGCGCGCTGATTCGGTGAAGCCTGCAGCCTTAGGAGGTGTTGGCCGACCTCTTCGGGGGTTTTTGCCTGGCAAATTGGAGAGGGCTCACCGATGAGCGGCCGAAATACTTCCGGCCGCCCGTTGGCGATGACGGGGCGACCTGTCGCCAACGCGTCCAAACCGGCCATTCCGACGGCGCTTCCTGCCAGTTGCTCCATAACGATGTCGGCTTTTTGAAACTGAGCTAGCACCTCAAGCTGGCTCATTTCGTTGTGCCAGGTCACTTGGGAACCCAAGCCAAGGCTGGCCAGCAGATGCTCGAGCTGTGCGACGTGACGGCCTTTGCGAACCAAGTGGATGTCGAGTTTTCTCCCGGTCGAACGAGTGAAGAGGTCCAGTCCCCGGACCATCACCTCCGATCCTTTCAGGTCCAGCGAGGTGAGATCGGAATCGATGCCCTCAATCCAAGTGAGGCGAGTCGCGGAGAAGACGCGCAAGGTGGCATTGTTTCGCGGTGGGGTGAAGGGAACCAAAGTGACGTCAGTGAACATCGCTTGGATCAGTGCTTCGTCCGGAACACCTATCTCCGCGAGCAAGGCATCGGCTTTGGGGGCCAAGCCTCGTGGCATAAAGATCACAGCCCGGGCTGTCCGCACCCCGGCTCGTTGAGGACGTGTAAGCCGGCTGGTGATCGCTGCTGTCGGCATCAGGAGACAGGCTAGCCTCCGAAGCCAAAGAGGGCGCTCGATCAACAAGGGTTTCAGCATGTGGGCGTTCTTGGGGTTCGCGAACACCTCAAGATCGGATCCGGTGAGCAGCGCGGCGTAAGGAACCCTTAGTTCCGAAGCAAGGGCGGGTCCCTCTTCGTTCAGGATCGCGACATCGCAGGCGTTCAACTCCTCAGCGATTCTCGTGCGGGCCGAGCCCGGAATCAGCGCATGCCAACGCGTCCGACTGCTGACGTCTACGATCCAATCTGGATAGCTCGATTTGATCTCACCGTAGCGAAACTCGGGGCGATTGAGCGGCTCGCGGCTAGCGACAAGGAACCTAACTTCGTGACCCTGCCGACGCATGGCCTGGGCAAGCATGAAGGGGTAGTTGTTCGCGTTGCCGTAGAATCCGATCCTCACGATTTCCTCCATTTCCAGATGTAGTTCGGAGCGTCGGGTCCTACGGAAAAAATCAGATCTAGAATAGTAACTCCGTGCTCGAAGGGATCACCGATTTGCTGGTAGGGGGGGTAATCCGCGTAGTCTTTCCAAAGGAGCTCTATACCGGCTTTTTCAAAATTAGTTGGATCAATATACGACTTGGCCGCCGGCCCCGATAGATAAGACTTCGCACCAACGGACCTCAGCATCTCGATGAGGCGCTCGTCTTTCCTCAGGGTGCTGGGAAATTCCCTGCTGTCTAGAAAGCGGGTCTTAATCCCGAGAATTTCAGAGGCTATTCGTCGAGTCAGGGCTTGGTTGAAATCAGATAAAGTGTTCCATTTCACTCCTAGATAAAGCGGCTCGAAAAAAGCTCGATACGTATGAAAAAACGGAGCTGTAGAGTAGTTGGCGGTGATTGCTTTCCAATGCTGCTGCTGCCAATCGGTGTCCGGAAGTATTACTTCATGAATTAATTGTCCGTGCGCTCCACCAACGGGAATCGTAAGCCATTTTGAGCCCTCAGGCGTCTTGATTTTGTTTCGATTTCTCCAATCTCTGTGGGTGAAGCGAACGTCGTCCAAGAAAATAAACGTTTCTGCGTCGTGGATAACATCGAAGTATCCCTTCCATGGAATGTAGCTGGACTGGATAATGGCGACGCGGCCGGTCCGCGATGGGTCGGGATCAAGGAAGTCCATTTTTGGCCCCGGTGGTGTCGCTCATCCTAAGAATCAC
>JAYTTC010000122.1:0-2468 GCA_043745255.1 Verrucomicrobiales bacterium | reverse complement strand
CAGCGAGTGGGTTCATCTCCTGCTCAGCACCGGAGCGACCTTTCTTCGAGTGATCCTCGCGGTCGCCCTGGCTTCGCTCTGGACGATTCCGATCGGTGTGATGATCGGCCGACATCCACGCTGGTCCCGCGTCCTGCAACCGGTGATTCAGATGGCGGCGAGTTTTCCAGCTCCCATGATTTTTCCGATCGTGGTAGGCGGAATGCTGGCCTGCGGAGTGGGGTTGGGAACCAGTTCAGTGTTGCTGCTGATGCTCGGCACGCAGTGGTACATTCTTTTCAACGTTATCGCGGGCAGCAGCGCGATTCCTCGCGAGCTTTGGGAAGTTTCGCGATTGTCCCGGTTCTCCTGGCGGCAGCGGTGGCAGCAGCTCATTTTGCCCGCCCTCTTTCCCAGCCTGCTCACCGGCTGGATCACGGCGATGGGCGGTGCGTGGAATGCCAGCATCGTCGCGGAGTATATGAAATATCGTGGTCAGACGCTCAGCACGACGGGACTCGGAGCGGTGATCAGTCAAGCCACGGAAGGGGGCCACTTCAACCGGCTCGCCGCGGCAGTCGGCATCATGGCGGTGACCGTCGTGGGGTTCAATCGACTGGTGTGGCGGCCTCTGAGCCATCGGGCACAAACCCGATTCACCCTGGACACATAAACGCGGATCAAACCCACTGTGGAAACGCCTCTCTTGGAAATTCGGAACTTATCCCAGTCCTTCCCCGGCGCGGGAGGCGGAAACGTGGAGATTCTTCACGGTATCAACCTGGAGATCCGCGAGCGCGAAGTGATCGCGATTCTAGGCCCTTCGGGCTGCGGCAAATCAACGCTCTTACGCGCGATTATCGGCCTAGAGCAGCCGACCTCGGGTCAAATCTTTCATCGCGGCAAACTGCAGACCGGATTGAATCCATCGACCGCTTTGGTCTTCCAGAACTTCGCACTGTTTCCTTGGCTGACGGTCCAGCAAAACGTCGCGGTCGGTTTGCCTCAACTGGGTCTGGACGATGTCGAAAGCAAAAGGCGAGTGACGCGAGTGATTGAGACGGTTGGGCTGGGAGGATCCGAAGAGGCGTATCCCAGGGAATTGTCAGGCGGGATGAAGCAGCGTGTCGGGCTGGCGCGCGCGCTCGCGGTCCAACCGGAAATTCTTTGTATGGACGAGCCGTTCAGCGCACTGGACGTCCTGAACAGCGAGACCCTTCGCAACGAGGTGATCGATCTCTATACCAGTCAATCTTCCCCCCTGAACACCATCCTCATGGTGACCCATAGCATCAGCGAGGGAATTTTTATGGCTACCCGACTGGTGGTGATGGGGGCACACCCAGGCGTCATCCGCATCGTGCTCGACAACCCGCTGCTTTATCCACGGGATGAGCACCATCCGGACTTCATCGCTCTAACCCAGAAGCTCCACACTCTTATCACTCAGGCGGTCTTCCCTGTTGCCACCGCTCCAGCCCTTGCCACCGACATCCGCAAGCCTCCCGTGGAGTCCATTCCGACTGTTTCCCTCAGCAGCGCCATAGGTCTGCTCGAAATCCTGGAAAACGAAGGAGGCGTGGAGTTCTTCGAGCTAGCGCGCCACGTGGACCTGGAGTTGACACAACTTCTGCTCGTGGTGAAGGCAGCCGAAATTCTGGGCTGGGTAACGACTCCGGGAGGACGCGTAGAAATGACACCCGAGGGGAGACAGTTCCTCGCGTCGGACATCAACACCCGCAAGCAACGTCTCAACGCGACATTGCGGAACCTCTTCGTCTTCGACCTCATCGTGCGGATGCTCGCACAATCACCGACGCAAGAGTTGGATGAAACGGTAGTCCTCACCCAGTTCGCGCTGACCTTCCCGCACGAAAAGCCACAGCGAATTCTGCGAACCCTCGTGGCCTGGGCGCGCTACGCTGCTCTCTTCCGATACAGCAGCACGCGAAAAGTGTTCTACGGGTTGCAAGCGCAGGGAGGGAGTTTCACTAAAGAGGAGATCGGAGCGACGTCGAGAGGCGGATGAGCCTGGTGGGCATGGCAGCAATTCTCAGTGCAGGAAACCGTGACGGAGCGGCTCGGAACCGGGGGCCGATAGGTCGGGCCTCTGGCCCTCAACAACCCAACCGCTCTCTCGCCTGACGATGCCGGGGTTGGAGATACAACGCGCGGCGGAAAAACTCGCGCGCCTCGGCACGACGCCCTTCCGCCTCCGCAATCCTCCCCAGTAGAAACACCGCCTGAGCGGACGCACGATGCTCCTCCAGCACGCGAAGACAGAGCGATGCCGCCTCCTGCAATCGATGCGACTCTAGCAGCGATGCCGCCTCACGAAGATGGGCCCGTTCTTCCACCGTGATTCGCTTCGCGTCGTTCGCCTTTCTTCCGAGACCCGACAACGCTGAAGGCAATCGAGCTCCGTTGAGATCCTCAGTCCATGAGGGGAGAGTGGAAGCCCCGCCATTCGATGCGCGACGCGCTTGGGA
>JAYTTC010000121.1:0-2470 GCA_043745255.1 Verrucomicrobiales bacterium | reverse complement strand
GTCATTGAGCTCCTCACGGAATCCACAGTGCTCCGCGATCGATTGGAGGAAAACACTCGATATTTCCGTGAGGGCATGAGTCAGCTTGGATTTTCACTCCAGCCCGGCCGTCACCCGATCGTCCCGATCATGCTCGGCGACGCCGACTTGGCCACCCGATTCGCTGACGCGATGCTCATTGAGGGGATCTATGTCATCGGCTTCAGTTACCCGGTGGTGCCCAAGGGCAAGGCTCGAATCCGCACCCAGATCTCAGCCGCGCATACCCGCGAAGATCTCGACCGTGCGCTGAGGGCGTTCGCTGCGGTAAAAGCCCAGTTCTCGGAAGAAATGCGGACAGAGGCGGTGCTTCCAGAGTGTGGTCCTGCACCCGCCGGCTCAAGGGATTAAAAATCTACTGGCACCCCCCAAGTAACTGGGTATCGTGGCCTCTCATTTTTCGCACTTCATATACTCATGGAACCTAAAGGTGATATCGCACTAATTGGACTGGCCGTCATGGGTCAGAATCTCATCCTCAACATGAACGACCACGGCTACACCGTCGTGGCGTATAATCGCACCGTCGCGAAGGTGGACGAGTTCCTGGCCAAGGAGGCCAAAGGAACCAAGGTCATCGGCGCGCATTCCATCGAGGACCTGGTGCGGAACCTCAAACGCCCTCGCCGAGTGATGATGCTCGTCAAGGCCGGCGCTGCGGTGGATGAGTTTATCGAGCAGCTCCTCCCGCATCTCGAACCGGGCGACATCATCATCGATGGTGGAAACTCGCTCTTCGACGATACCAGTCGGCGGGTCAAATACGTCGAATCGAAAGGGCTACTCTTTGTTGGCACGGGCGTTTCAGGCGGTGAAGAAGGAGCACGTCGCGGCCCTTCCATCATGCCGGGCGGCTCGCCCAAAGCCTGGCCCTTCGTCAAAGACATCTTTCAGGCCATCTCAGCCAAAGTGGAGAACGGTGTTCCCTGCTGCGACTGGGTCGGCGAACAGGGTGCCGGACACTATGTAAAAATGGTTCACAATGGAATTGAATACGGCGACATGCAGCTGATCTGCGAAGCCTACAATCTCTTGAAAAACGGACTCGGCCTGACCGCCGATGAGATGCATCAAGTCTTTGCCGACTGGAATAAAGGCGAACTGGACAGCTTTCTCGTCGAGATCAGTCGGGACATTCTGGGATTCAAGGATGCCGACGGCCAGCCGTTGGTAGAGAAGATCCTCGATACCGCCGGCCAAAAAGGAACCGGCAAGTGGACGGTAGTGAACTCCCAGGACTTGGGCATTCCCATCACACTCATCGCGGAAGCGGTTTATTCCCGATGTGTCTCTGCCCTCAAGGACGAGCGCGTCAAGGCGGCTCGCAAGCTGAAGGGACCGCGTCCCAAGATTTCCGGTGATCGCGTCAAAATCATCAACGACATTCGCGACGCTCTGTATGCCTCCAAGATTATCAGCTACGCGCAGGGGTATATGCTCATGCGCGCGGCCGCCAACGAGTATAAATGGACTCTGAACTACGGCGGCATCGCCCTCATGTGGCGTGGAGGTTGTATCATCCGCTCTCGTTTCCTCGGTAAGATCAAGGAAGCGTATGACAAGAATCCCAAATTGTTGAATCTCCTGCTCGACGACTATTTCCGTGGCGAGATCAAGCGCTGTCAGAAGGGCTGGCGAAACATCGTCGCCATCGCTGCCAAGAAGGGCATCCCGGTGCCTGCGTTCAGCACCGCACTTTCGTTCTACGATCAGTATCGCAGCGCGGTGCTCCCCGCGAACCTCCTTCAAGCGCAACGGGACTACTTCGGAGCTCACACCTACGAGCGTGTCGACAAACCTCGCGGCGAGTTCTTCCACACCAACTGGACAGGACGAGGCGGACAGGTCTCTTCCTCCACTTATAACGTGTAGGAAATAGAAAATTCCTCACCGGTAAAACGAAATCGCCCAGCACCTAACGGTGTTGGGCGATTTGCTTTTATCAGCACAAGTGCCGCGCGCAGCGCAGAGTGCACTCATAGCCGAACTCACGTCCGGTGGGGATAAGTCCGGCAGGCAGCTAGGCACCCATTCCATCCTCGAACGACCCGGCAGCGATCGGAAAGCAAAGATGATCGCGAACATACTGAATTCCGTTCGCGCTGGTGGAATCCAGATCCCGATACGCGCTCTCGGCCTCGACGATCAAGGGAGCACTCTTCTTTCCGTTCACCGAGCAGAAACGCTGTGGGTATCCGATATTGATCAGCATTTCCACGTAGCGAACCATGTTGAGGTCACCGCTCGGGATGTCGACGAACTGCATCGCGCGATCCGGCCAGTTTGGGTTCATGGAGCGAAGCGGGAAACCCTGACGAACCACGAAATTCTTCACGTGGCAGGCATAGACACGATCCGCGACCTTGCGGAATCGAGTTTCCCAATCCTCCCCTTCCCAGCAGTGGGAGGGATCGGCGTTCACGGCGAGGCA
>JAYTTC010000120.1:0-9126 GCA_043745255.1 Verrucomicrobiales bacterium | reverse complement strand
CGACGCATTATCTTAAAGAGATCCGGACGGTGCAGCCGAACGGGCCATACTATATCGCAGGAGCCTCTTACGGGGGATTAGTAGCTTGGGAGATGGCTTGTCAGCTGGAGGAGTCGGGCGAAAAGGTGGGCTTGCTGGCTCTATTCGACACCCACGGTCCGGGCTATCCAGAGTATCTGCCGGGAATCTCGCGCCTGCGATTTACGCTGAACACGTACGCTCAATTGTTCCAGCATTACAGGTCCACCCTGTGGATGCTTCCTCCTCGGAAGCGCTGGGAGTTTCTCCTGGGTAAGCTGAGAAAAGTGCGCCTCCGAATCAAACGGATTTTCCGCCGACGCGCGAAGCGTTTCGGGACCATGGTCTATCGTTGGATGGGGAGGAGCATCCCACAGTCGCTTCAGGTCGCTCAAGACGTGATCATGATGGCGGGGGCCAACTATACGCCGCGCTATTTTTCCGGGTCGGTAACTGTTTTTCGGGCCAGTGAACAGCCTTACGGGATCAAACCCAGCAAGACCCTCGGCTGGGATACTGTGTCGAAAGGTCAGCTCAACATCATTGAGATCCCCGGCTATCATGGCTCAATGGTCGTGGAGCCTCGAGTCGCACTGTTGGTGGAACGACTTGCGCCGTTACTGACTTAGGGACTGCGGATTTTTTAGCGGACAGCGGCGAAGACGTGATGGACATCATCGTGGTCGTCGAGGGTGTGGAGGAAATCAAGGACCTGTTTCCGAGCCGATTCGGTGAGTTCTGGGAATGTTTTCGCGAGGTAGCGCATTTCAGAAGCAGTGACCGTCCAGCCTGCTTTTTTCAGGGCCTTCGAAACGGAGTCGAGCTCCTTGAGGCTGGTCAGAAACCGAGCGCCCTTGGTTCCGGCGGGCGTTTCATCCGGTTCAAGTGACTCAACGTCCTGCGCCCCGGCTTCGATAGCATCTCCTTCTGCATCTCGATTTGGATCGCTGTGATTAGCCTCCACCACTCCGCAATGGTTGAAGAAAAACGAGACGCTCCCGGGTTGTCCGAGTGTTCCATCTCGGAATAAACTGCGGATTTCCGGGGCGGTACGGTTGCGGTTGTCGGTGAGACACTCCACGACCACTGGAATCTTATGCGGTCCGAAGCCCTCGTAGGTGATCGTCTCGAAGGTGATTTTTTCCTCGGTGAGGCCCGCGCCTTTCTTGACCGCGCGTTCGATGGTATCGCGTGTTACCGAGCCCTTGCGGGCCTTCTCCATGGCGGCTGCGAGCCGCGCGTTGAGATCGGGATCGGGGCCGCCCAGTTTGGCAGCCACCATAATTTCGCGAACCAGCTTTACGACCGCCTGGCCGCGCTTCTGGGCATTCGCTTCACGACCGGCTTGTTTCCATTGGGCACCCATAGATTTAACTCACTCTGTGAAGAGAGCGGACAGGATTCAATCTGAAAACCGCAGAAGCGGAAAAATCGGGTGCAATTAAAAGTGGGAGAGATGTGGATCCTTGGCGAAGGCCTGAGTGGGTGCGGCGTCTTGTGAGCGCCGCCAACTTCAGCCGCCGCGATGACCCGACAGCCGTAGGTTCTCGGAACATGTTCCCTCTCCCATCCGTGCCATCTGCGGTACAAGCTCCTCCCCGGCTCGGAAAAGGGCAGGGCGGGGTTTAGCCGCGAAAAAGCGCAAGAGTCGCAAAAAAGACCGGGGCCTCGGACGACGCTACAGAAGCCAGCTGTAGTTCTGTAGCGTGGGCCGTATCGGCCCATCCCCGCCCGGATCGTCCGATACGGACGACACTACAGAAGATGGAAACCGTGCGAGGGCACCCCAGCTGTAGTTCTGTAGCGTGGGCCGTATCGGCCCATCCCCGGCCGGAATCGTCCGATACGGACGACACTACAGAAGACGGAAATCGTGCGAAGGCACACCAGCTGTAGTTCTGTAGCGTGGGCCGTATCGGCCCATCCCCATCCCTGTCTCACCTCTTCGACTATGCGAGACTCCATTCTCACCCACTTTGAATTACACCCTGTCTCGGAGCCCGATAAGACAGTCCGCTTTCGTTTTCCTTCTGGCGAGCAGGAGCTGCGGATCTTGGGAGGGAACCTTTCTCAGGAAGCTGCTAGCCACGCCCAAGCCAGATTCCCATCCTCTCAGGTCCATCCGGGCAGGCGATGAGGATGTCACCGCCGAACCTTCCAACCGACAGCAGCGGTGGACCTGCGGTAAAGACCTGGACCTCGGCGATATTTAGGTATCCCAGGATGGGGTCTTCGAAGAGTCGCTCCACGCGGACCGTTTTCCCGGAAACGGCAGGAGCCAGAGGCAGGAGGAGCGGGTTTTCGGGGGTCCCCTCGACCTGATAGCTCCAGACCACGATTCCGCTTGCATCCATTACGCTGAGCAAGAGGTTGTCACTTCGGTCCGCGCAGCAGTCGGTGCGCCGCCAGTAGTCAATCTCTCCGATCAGTTGCGTCGAACCCAGGTCAATCTGCAGCCAGGGATTCATCTGATTTCCAGAATGGAAAACAGAACCTGCACTCCAATTGCCATCCGTGTTGCCATCGATTGCCCGGGACGGCAATCCGCCAAAGTCCGTCGACGAGGCGGTTGCGATGGCAATGCTGCCATCCAGACGATGGACACCCACCCAGGCGTAGGTTACGAATACTGCCGCCTCCGACGGTATTTACGCGCTTGAGGAAGTCGATTCAAAATCAGAAAAGGTTCATGAAAATATTCACGGAAGTGATGCCGCGCGTTTGGAAACTTGGAGCTCTGAGAAAACCTCGACTATCAGAGCCAGTGCAGACAACTTCCGCGCGTTCACACTGGCGGTGGAGTTGAAATTCTGCGGCCATGTCACGCTTTTGGAAATCGGTGCCTTGCGTCCTGATCCAGAGGCGCGTTTTATCGAATCGTGATGGATTTGTTTGTTCATGATCCCGCCGCGAATCTCCTCCCTTGTGACGGGAGGGTGAATTATTACGGACCGATCTTCGATCCCGCCGAGGCGCAGCGCTATTTGGAGGCCTTGTTATCCAGCACTCGGTGGGAACACGACGAGGTGATTGTTTTCGGCAAACGCATCGTCACGACGCGCAAGGTGGCTTGGTATGGGGACTCTCAATATTCCTACACCTATTCCGGCACCACCAAGCAAGCCAGGGTCTGGACCGCTCATCTCCGCGAGCTAAAGGCCAGGGTCGAGAAGACGAGCAGGGAGACCTTCAATTCCTGCCTGCTCAATCTGTATCACCACGGGGATGAAGGGATGAGCTGGCATAGCGACGACGAAAGGACCCTGGCCAGGGATGCGGCGATTGCCTCGGTGAGTTTCGGAGCCGAACGCAAGTTCGCCTTCAAGCACAAGCAAACGAAGCAGACCGTTTCGCTCACTCTCGAAGATGGAAGTTTGTTGGTGATGAAGGATGCGACCCAAACACACTGGCTACACAGTCTGCCGAAGACCAAGAAGGTTAGAGAGCCCCGGATCAACCTGACCTTTCGAACCATTTTGACAGAGTGATCTGTTAACTGGGTTTGAAAAACTCCCCCTCCCCAGCAGCGTGTCGGAGCTCGTTTCTGCTGAGCTAACCCTTGGGAATCGTCGTGACATGACAGGCTGCTATCGCTTTGCCATGCAGATCCAAACGCTCAAACCGAGCTGAGCCACGAGGAACAGGACGGTAACGCCGACGAAGAACAGGGCTAAGGGGCGACGCGGCACGTGCAGGAACGGGGAGTTCTGAAACGCGCGATGCAGCAACACCCCGACATAGCCCACCAGCGACGAAACGAACGCAAGCGCCATGAGCGAACTGCGATCCACCGCAAGCGACAGCTGACGAAGATCCCACCCAACCCGTGAGTCCTCGTAGGGTCCAAATGCTCTCACGCACTGTCATCCAGGGATAGAACGCTGGCGAGTCGGGGACATACGCGATTCGACGCTTCACCTCGATCTCCTGCGTGGCGGGATCGAGTCCGAAGATGCGAACGCTGCCTGCCTGCGGTCGAAGCAGATTCAGCAGGCACTTCATGGTGGTCGTTTTCCCCGCACCATTTCTCCCGAAGAGAGCATGGCAGGACCCGGCAGCGACGGTCAGGTTGACCCCCTGGATCGCTACCGCGCCGTCGTAGGAGTAGTGGAGATTTTTGATTTCAACCGCCGGTGGAGATGGATTCATGGGATTCATTTCACAGAAGCTTTTGCGGATTCACGAAGGTCTTCAAAGGCATCGAGTCTTTCGCGAACCAATTGCAGAAACTCGGAGCGACCGACATTCAGATGATGTGCGGCCACCACGGCTCGATCGATCTCTTGCTCCACGGATCGGATGATTCGGAGGGGATGGGCCGATACGGCCCACACTACAGAAGACAACCAATGCAACGAAGAGGGCCCGAAGTCTCGACAACAATATCGAGGACAGGAATATCCGGTCGGCAGAACGGGTCCGAGCCCTTATTTTTGTCCCTATATTTCTGTCGTAAATCCTCATCCCCTCCTCCTTCGTGTCAGCCAGCTGCACTTCTGTAGCGTGGGCCGTATCGGCCCATCCCCGTCCCATCTCTTCGTATCTGTGAGACTCTATTCTCACCCACTTTTAATCACACCCGGGAGGGAACAAGGGAGTGACTCGCGAGCAGCCGCGTAAGCATCGAAACAAAAACACCCTGAGGGCTGAAGGCCCGCCCTATCCCCCGCGCCGATGGATCGGGCCTTCAGCCCTCCAGCGTATCGATGGACCGTGCTCCTTGGGCGTTGCCCAAGGCTGGGATGGAACGGGCCTTTGGCCCTCAGGAATGTTGACCTCCGGAGCCGATGGCCCTGTCTGGGATTTCCTTTGGCCGTCGGACTCGAGCGCCAAAGGCACCCCATTGCATTTCGGGTAAGCGAGCTAGACAAGTTAGAAGTTAGCAGGGGCCTTTTCGCGGGTGTGATTAAAAGTGGGTGAGAATGGAGTCTCTCCTTTTCGAAGAGGTGGGACGGGGATGGGCCGATACGGCCCACGCTACAGAACTGCAGCCCAGCTTCTGTAGTGTCGTTCGTATCGAACGATCCGGGCGGGGATGGGCCGATACGGCCCACACTACAGAACTGCAGCCCGGCTTCTGTAGCGGCGTTCAGAGGCCCCGTCTTTTTTGCGTCTCTTGCGCCTTTTCGCGGCTAAGCCCAGCCCTGCCCGTTTCCGATCCGGGGAGGAGCTTTTACCGCGGACTGCGCGGAGGACGCGGAGGGGAGAGGGAACAGGTTCCGAGAACCTACTTCTGTCGGAACATCGCGGCTGCTGAAGTGGGCGGCCCTCTCACGCTGCAACTCGTTGATTCGCAGTATTGATTTCCTCGTGGTGGCTCAGGAATCGGATCCACCAAATTCCAGCCCAGGTCAGGATGTCTGAGACTAGCAAAGAATGCAATGAAGCCCCTGGCTTCTGTAGCGTCCTGCTTGGATCGTCCGATACGGACGACAATACAGAAGATGGAAACCATGCGAGGGCTGCAGTTCTGTAGCGTGGGCCGTATCGGACGATCAGGCCGGGGATGCGCCGATACGGCGCACGCTACAGAACTGAAGCTGCCCTGCAAAAAAGGGTGATTGTATGGGCTCCGGCTGTCGGCATGATCTCTCTAGGAACCTCCGTCGATCCTCTCTGATGGCCGCGCTCCTGCTCGGCCTTTTCTTTCAGACTCCCTTCCACTTCCGACTCCACGCCCAACCCGCCCCTGGAGCACCCGCAGGTCAGGCGAGTGCGGCGACGGTTGCGGCAGCGAAGGCCCTCCTTGCGATGTTGGATGAGTCGACTCGAGCCAAGGCGGAGTTCGCATTTGATGACGCGATTCAGCGGAAGCGCTGGTCGAACCTGCCGACGGGAATTTTTCAGCGCGTCGGCCTGCGTCTTGGCGATCTCACCCCGGCTCAGCGCTCGGCCGCGATGGCTTTGTTGGCGGTTGCGCTGAGCCCGTCCGGCTATCAGACACGCGATACCCTCCAGCGCGAGTTGAGTGTCGACTTCAGGGTTAAGCGCCGCAGCAAAGGGCCGTGAGTTTCTCGTGAGGCCTGCATCGCAGGGCTAGAAATCTATTGTGGCGCTGGTTTCACTCTTCTAGCTTTCCCCCGCTCTTACGCGTCGCTTTCAGAATATGCAGGTTGTCATCCTTTGTGGTGGTCTAGGCACCCGCTTGCGGGAAGAAACAGAATTTCGACCAAAGCCGATGGTTCCCATCGGCGGTCGACCGATTTTATGGCACATCATGAAGCTCTATGCCCACTACGGGCACAAAGACTTCGTGCTCTGCCTCGGTTACAAGGGTGAGATCATCAAAGACTACTTTCGGAACTATCATTGGAACACCAGCGACGTGACTCTGAAGCTTGGGGCACGACCTCAGATCACCTATCACAATACCCACGACGAGGAGGATTGGACAGTCACCCTACTCGATACCGGCGCGGAAACCCAAACCGGGGGTCGGCTATCGCGTGCCTTGAAGCACATCAAGGATGACACGTTCCTCCTGACCTACGGAGACGGAGTCACGGACAGCAATATCAATGCGTCGATCGAATTCCACCGGAAGCATGGAGGCGTGGCGACCGTCACCGCCGTCAACGCCACCGGACGCTTCGGAGAGATGCTCATGGAGGGAGACCAAGTGACCTCCTTCCACGAAAAACCCGAGCGCGAGAGCGCTTTTATCAGCGGAGGCTTCTTCGTTTTGAACAAGCGAGTAGGAGAGTTTCTCGACGGGGATTCGTGTGTGTTTGAAAGGAGCCCGATGCAAACGCTCAGCAAGAAGGGCCTGCTCCACGCTTATCGTCATCATGGATTCTGGCAATGCATGGACACATTTCGAGAACAGGAGCTGCTGTCGAAACTGTGGCAGTCGGGACAGGCTCCCTGGAAGCTGTGGTGAGTGACGCATTCGATCAATTCTATCGGCGTCGCCGGGTCTTGATCACCGGACACACCGGGTTTAAGGGCGGCTGGCTGAGTTTGTGGCTGAAACATCTCGGTGCCGAAGTTTGGGGCTACGGCCACGGTGCACCCACCTCGCCTGGTTTCCACGAGATTCTCCCCATCGACACCTTCCAGGGAGAGATCGCCGGCGATGTGCGGGATCCGGAGTCGCTTCGTGCCGCAGTGGATCGTGCCCGTCCCGAGATTGTCTTCCATCTTGCCGCCCAGCCGCTTGTCCGTCGTTCCTACTCAGAACCCCATTCCACGCTCGCCACGAATGTGATGGGCACCGCGAATCTGCTGGAGGCGATCCGCATCGCGGGCTGTCCGGCTCATGTAGTCGTGGTGACCACGGATAAATGCTACGAGAATGTCGGTCGGACGGATGGCTATGTGGAGTCCGATTCGCTCGGAGGTCACGACGTGTATTCCGCCAGCAAAGCGGCGGCGGAGCTGGTGGTCCAAGCCTGGCGCCGATCTTTTTTCGAACCGAACTCTGCCCTTGGAAATGTCGCGACGGCACGGGGCGGGAATGTCATCGGAGGCGGGGACTATGCGGAGGACCGCCTGGTTCCGGATGCCGTGCGCGCTCTCTTGGGCGGACACGCGATTCCTGTCCGCAATCCCGGCTCCACTCGACCCTGGCAACATGTGCTCGATTGTTTGAGTGGTTATCTCTGCCTGGGCGCTCGCCTCGCAGGCTCGGGAAAAAATTCTCCCGTTGCCAGTGCCTTCAACTTCGGTCCCGATCCCTCGGCGAACCGGCCAGTTCGGGAACTCGTCGAGGGGATTCTCGAAGGCTGGCGAGGAACTTGGCGCAATCTGGCCCCCCCCGACGCTCCGCATGAGGCAGCCAAACTCAATCTCTCCATCAAGAAAGCATCGGACAAGCTAGGCTGGCAGCCTGCTTGGGACTTTGAGAACACGGTGGAGCAGACCATCGCCTGGTATCGCGCGCGTCATGTCGAACAGATTTCAGATCTGGCGGCGTTCTCCGTCGGACAAATCGAACGCTTCACCGCGGCAGCGTGCGAGCGAGGGATCGCCTGGGCGAATGGAAAAAAGGAGAGGCTCTCGTGAAGCTATCCACCGAGTGCAGGAGCTGCGCTCAGACGCCGTTGTATCCGGTAATAGACCTGGGGCTCCAACCTCTCGCGAATAATCTCCTGCTTCCCGAGCATCTCGATCAGCCCGAGCCCCGATTTCCTCTCGAGCTCTGGGTCTGTCCGAAGTGTTGGCTGATGCAGATCGGCGAGCTGGTGCCTCCGGTGAAGCTATTCTCGGAATACCTCTATTTCTCATCCTTCTCCGACCGGATGCTGTCCCACGCCCGCGACGCGGCCGAGCGCTACATCACCGAGTTCTCGCTGGGAGACAGGAGTCGGGTGGTGGAGATCGCGAGCAATGACGGATACCTGCTGAAGAACTTTGTTCAAGCCGGAATCCCCGCGCTCGGGATCGAGCCCGCGGCGAATGTCGCCAAAGCGGCGCAAGCTCTCGGAATCGAAACGCTGGTGGAGTTTTTCGGCGAAGCTTTGGCGGATCGGTTGGCGGCCGAGGGTCGGCAGGCGGATCTGATCCTCGGGAACAATGTGTTCGCACACGCCCCGGACATCAACGACTTCGTTTCCGGACTCAAGCGATTGGTGAAGCCCGGGGGGAGTATTGTTCTCGAGTTTCCCTATGCCCTCGATTTTCTAGAACGCCAAGAGTTCGACACCGTTTATCACGAGCATGTGTTTTATTTCTCCCTCCTGCCGCTCGTGCCGCTGTTTCAAAAAAACGGACTGGAGATCTTTCATGCCGAGCGCCTCGCGATTCACGGAGGCTCCCTTCGCGTGTTCGCTGCCCCCGCGCGCGAGCAAGCGGTGAGAGGATCCGTTGCAGAGCTGCTGGGGTTGGAACGGCAGCAGGGATTGGACTCCCTGCGGCCGTACGAACTGTTCTCTGATCGTGTTCGCTTGTTGAAGGAGCAGCTCCTCTCCCTGCTCCGCGACCTAAAGCAGCAAGGGAAACGCATCGCGGCCTATGGTGCCTCGGCCAAAGGCAGCACCTTATTGAATTATTTCGGGATTGGGGCGGATCTTATCGAGTTTGTGGCGGATCGCAGCACCTACAAGCAAGGTCGACTGACGCCCGGGACCCATCTTCCGATCCTTCCAGACAGGGCGCTGCTCGATCGTA
>JAYTTC010000119.1:0-2485 GCA_043745255.1 Verrucomicrobiales bacterium | reverse complement strand
CGCCACCCGCTGCTGTAGTTCCTCGGTACGTTGTTGCACTCGGAACTCCAGCTCTTCGTTCAAGCGTTGCATCGATTCCGTGGCACGCACCTGTTCGCTCACGTCAAGGACAATGCAGAAAACCAAGGAGCGTCCGCCTACCACCAGAAATCCTGCATAGACCTCGACATCTCTTTCCGATCCATCCGACATGATCTGCCGTACGTGGAATAGATCGTTCTCTCCGGTCTGTGCCTTCCGCAACAATTCGAGGGTCTGCGAGCGCGGGATGACTCCCAGATCACAGACCGTCTTGGTGCGCAGATCCTCCAGCGAGTACTCATAAAAACTCGCGGCAGCGGGGTTCGCATCCACGATCTCGCCCGTTTGGGGATCCACCAGCAGCTTGACCGCCCGGTTCTTCTCGAACATCGCCCGGTAGATTTCCTCCCGCTCGCGAAGAGCTTGCTCCGCCTGTTTGCGGGGCGTGACATCCTGGCTAACGCCGATGACGCGAAGGACCTTACCTGAGTCATCTCTCAGCCCATGTCCCTGAACCATTCGCCATCGACTTAGCCCGTCGGGCCGGAGGATCCGATATTCAAGCTGAAAGGGCTCTCCTGTTCGCGAGGCCACCTCGACCGTACGTTCCAGTTGAGCACGATCCACCGGATGGATATGTGTCAGCACGGATTGCAGGGTGCCGTCGAAGGCTCCTTCCTCCACTCCATATTGGTCCAGAATCCAGTTGTTCCAGAGTAATTCACCGGTCTCTGGGTAGAACTCCCAGGTACCCATCTGAGCGGCGTCGATGGCCAGCCGCAGGTGCTCCTCGCTTTTTCCGAGCGCCTCTTGCGCTCGCTTGCGTTCGCGGATATCCCGGGCGATGCATTGCATCTCGACCGGTTGACCTTTGGTAATGAGGGGTTGCCAACGCGCCTCCACCGGGATGCGCGCGCCAAATCGTGTCAGCAGGTAGAGTTCGGTGCCCTGGGAAGGGGCGCTCTTCGAAGAGGTGGCGAATAGGTCGGTGACGCCGCTGCCAGAAAACAGCAGGTCCTCTATACGCTTACCAATGACGTCACGTCGGGTGTATTCGCTCAGTTGCTCTCCTGCCCCATTGATCGACAGGACTCGCCCGCCAAGATCATAGGTAAGAATCAGGTCGGGTGCGTTTTCTACGAGATCACTACAGCGACTTTCGAGCGCGGCTTCGCGCTCGAGGCGGTGACGGATCTGTTCGGTTTGTTGCTGAACTTTCCGCCGGAGCGTGAGGACCCAGGTGGCGGCCCCCAGGGTGGTAAGAATCAGCGCGCCGAGGATCAATAGCAGGTTTCGAGGGGACCACGGGATCTCAGCCTCGACCCACTGGAGATCCGCTGCGTCACGAATCAAGAGCTGGAATGTTTCCCCGCGCGCTTGGTTGCGCTGCACGCTGGTGCAGATGCCGGTGAGCTGGAACAATTCACCTTTGGCGAGTTTGAGCCCCTCGATATTTTTTGTCGACTGGACGAGGGCTCTGAAAAAGACCCCCTGATACTCAAGCCACAGGTGGAGATCTTTTTCCCCCACCACTCGCTCAATGATTCGACCGTACACTCGGATGAGATCGCCGTCATGAGATCCCGAGAGTACCTGAGCCGGCAGTATGTCGACAATATGAAGGTCGCCATGATGGCTGTTGATCCGGATCATGGCTTCGCGAATTTCTAGCAATTGGGGATCGAACTGAGGGAAGCCCACGGCGTCCACTTCATCACCCACATTGATGCTCTCCGGAGGGCTATTGGATATGAGAACGTGGATGCTTCCCGAACTGTCCCGCAGGTAGACCGACTGGTTGGGGAACTTTGCAGTGATCGTGCCCCGGAGTCTTGCCCGATGAAGGGGACGGGAGGGGCTATTCTCGGCGAGCTGAACGACCTTGGCGATGGTCTGGATGGGAAGCCGGAATGGGTCGGGTTCCCAGGGTGGCCAGAGATTTATATGTGACCCGTCACTTACCAGCAATAGGACGGGCCTCGATTTATCCTTGGAGGTAGGGTCGCTGTAGAGGACACCAGGCAGAGACGCTTGCGCATCCATGTAATCCTCGACGGTTCTCGATGACTGACTAGGCATGCGGGCATACACTTCACCGGATCGCACCGCGATGCGGAGCTCGAGTTGGTCGTCGCGGATGAGCGCCTGGCGGACGACGCCCTTGACTTCCACCCACTGAGCCTGCAGCGGTCCGTTGGGGAGTGGTTGCGAATCGAGCTGGATTGCACGCGGCAGTATCCCGGTCCCCAGGGGAGCAATGTCCTGGGCATCCAGGACGCGCGCCGTCCCCAGGTTTGCCACTTGGCCCGACATGCGGACTCTGAGCCCGGCGCGAAGGTCTGTGCGTTGGGGAGAGGGATAAATCTGCATGCCCCCCGTCTCATCCTGAAAGAACGTCAGCTGATGTGCAGGATCGTGGTAGGTGATGACTCCTTCCAGAGCGGCGCGATTGTTGTAAGTGAGC
>JAYTTC010000118.1:0-2487 GCA_043745255.1 Verrucomicrobiales bacterium | reverse complement strand
GTTGTCGTGGATGTTCGCTACGGTCTCGCTGCAGAGTTTCAACAGACGGCGCGCCGTGATTTTGTCGCGCAAAATCTGGAGGTAGGCCGGGATTTGCGCGGTGCTCGGCGTCTTGTCGGGAAGGTCGACGAGATACGGCAGACCGCCGGCGCTCTCGAGATTCCCAAAGTCCTTAAGGCGCTGCGCAAGGGTGGTCGTGTCGATGTGCACACCCGCTTCGTGGAGCGCCACCATCGCACGCCAGATCGTTTGGTGGCGGATGTCGTAGAACCACGCCTCGCTCTCGATGGACTTAAGCGCGAGCTCCATTGACGCCACAGGGTCGATGAGCACACACCCCAGGACGCCCTGCTCTGCTTCGATGGAGTGGGGAGGAATTTGGGAGCTCATAGAAAACAAGGGAGTTGATACGGTGGGAACCAGAGCCAACGGATTGGCAGCACATCGATCACAGCGAGGTCCGCGGGATAGACCTCCACGGCAGGCAACCGTGCGAGGCCAGCCTGGCGCTTGACGCTCATGAGATCGTCCCAGTTGAGCCCGTCCATGTGCCGGCCGTTCTCCTCAACGATCGTGAGAGCCACGCCCAGGAGCGACCATCCATCCACTCGCTTGAAGAGGGCAGCGAGGATCGTGCTCGATCGCATCATCTGCACCAGTGAGCAACCCGCGGGCGCTGTGATGAAATCCAGCTCGCCCCACTTGTCGGGGCTCAAGGGCACGAGGTGCGGTGGATACTTCGCGGCCTGCTGGGAGACGAACGCGGCGTACTCGGCAGGCGTGTTCATCGTCGCTCCCTTTCCTTGGCTTCCATCAGGGCTTTTATCGCGATCTCACGCCGGGCCACGTCTGTGATCGGAATGGCATCCAGCGCCGTCTGGCCCTCCTCCACGGTCGGCAAACCCTTCGCGGGCGGTTTCCAGGTGTGACGGTTTTTCGTCCACTGAGTCTGCAGGTCATGCTTCCAGTCGATGAGCTCGCCCCGGGTGTTGAACCAGTAGCGGCCTGTGGTCTTCCGATCGTGCCAGTCCTGGCAGAACTCCGGAGGCACTCCGACGAAATGTCCATGCGCAACCACCAGGCTACGGTGAGGTGATGTCCACCTGGCAGGACGGGGAGGCACTCCGACGAAATTTCCATGCGCAACCACCTCCTCGACGGTCGGAAGGTGGGGCTCCTCCGCTTCGGGTTTTGGATCCCTCCCTGGAGCGTCAGCGACCTCGAGCGCGCGCTTCTCTCTTCTTCTCTCTTCTTCTCTAATCCTATCTAATCTAATCTCATCGGATACCCCAAACCCTACATTGGGTTCCTGTTGGGTTAACCCAATGTCATGTTTGGGTTCCTGTTGGGTTCCTGTTGGGTTTCCACTGGGTTTTTTTGGTCGCCCACCTCGGACTCCGTTTTTCCAGTTTTTCACCAATGAATTGTTGTAAAACTCCCAACTTCTTACCACCACGGAACCATTGGCCTTTTTCTCGATCCAACGAGACTGAATCAGAGCCTCTACGAGCCTCCCTCGGTCACTTTCCCACCGGCAAACGTCCTCAATGTAGTCGTCGTCAATATTGCGCCAAACCTCCCCGCGTTGACCTTCTTGGCAGTGTCCCCAAAGGAGCACTAAAACCTCCATGGCGATCGGTCCGATGAGGCGTTTTAAACGACGGTATTTGAGGTGTCCGGTGACTGATGGATCCACGATCATAGACGCCCCCTCGATCGCGGTGCTGGAGCCGCGGAGTTTGTTCGCTCATCCCAAGCCTCGCCCTGGTTCATTTCCGTCATCCGCGCAGTGAAGAGCATTCCGCGGATGTAATTCGCGTTATTGCGAACCCTGACCGTGATGTGGTTTTCCGGATCCATCGGGTCTGTCTTCGGCAGATAGGCGATGACGATCCGATCGTTCACGATTCCTTGCTCCCGACTTCTCCAAACGGTGACGGAGATTGCCAGGGTGCCCTTTGGGGCTGGGAGTGAAGCGGTGACATTCAGCACCGTGCTGGTGGCAGGCGGGGCGCTTTTTTCCGTCGGCGCGGGAACGGATTCTGGTGCCGTGTTATTCGGCGTTGGTGGCGTCTGGGGCCCCCCTGGCGCGATTTGTTTTTCCGATGCGGTCTTGGCTATGATCACCGCGATCGACTCAACCCCGGCCTCGGTGTAGCGCCAGGCGCGCCCTTTTTTTTGAATGTTCCCATCGCGTGTGATTTCTTTCGCGAGGGTGTGAAGCAACTGGGCAGAGACCCCGAGTCGCTGACAGACGTCCGTTTCGCTGTAGTCCATGGTGATGATGCTCTTTTAGGATCAAATGGGTTGAGCCTGATCCAACGGCCCCGAGGGGGTGCCCCCCGTTTTTCGACCCCCCCCCGGGGGTCTGCGCGATCGGCCTCGAGCGCCACCGCGGGCTTGCCTGGCACGGTCGGGAGCACCGGCTCCACTGCCTCTCCGCTATCCAAGGTCCTATCCAGTTCGGAATAAGGCTCTGTTTGCTGG
>JAYTTC010000117.1:0-2502 GCA_043745255.1 Verrucomicrobiales bacterium | reverse complement strand
ATTGGCAGCTCTCGGCTTCTGGTTTCCAGCCGGTGAAATCGCCGCCAAGGGCAAAGAAGATGAAATCTAAAATCGTGGACTTCCCAGAGCTATTCCGCCCTCGAATGATGTTGACGCCCTCATGAAACTGCTGGTCGTAAACTGGAAGCCCGCGGTGGAGCACCACCAAGCGTTTAAGTAGAAGGAGAGGTTCTCGGAAGATCATAGCGATAGTCGAACAGCTCTGTGCGTTTGCGAACCCCTTGCGCTCCGTAAAGTTCGAGATCAAAGAATGCGGTTGTCAGGAACTTGATTAGCGACTCAGACTCCGTGTTTCGTTCCTGAATCAGGGAGGCCAGTTCACCGGGAAGTGGGATTGCAGTCCGCGCGACTAATCCGTCACGAAGGCGCTTCGGATCAATTAAGTCCTTTGTTGCGAGGTGACGAACTGCCGCCTGCTGCATCGGCTCGAGTCGTGCGAACGCCCGCTTGACATCAGGCAGCACCTCATAGGAGTTTCGATTGGCTTCGAGTTGCCGCTGTAAAGCCAGATTTCCACGCGGCAAAGTCACCAATGCTAGTGCGTCCGGAAATAGGAGATAGAAGTCCCAGATTCGGAGCCTCTGTAACTCAACCTCTCGCGATCCAATTTGCTCCAGCAGTCGCAGAAGGCGAAAGACACAATGCCGGGGATCGGAAAATGGATGATAGAGAAGCATTTTGCTAGGCCCAGCGGATGTGACAGTTGCCCGTCAGGTAGTAAAGCATCCCTTGAACTTCGGGGTCGGAATAGTGGAATGGATTATCCCGTAAGTCCGCCAAAGTCGGATCGATAATCTCTGACTGAATGAGCCTCTCGACTACCAATCGCGGCTGACCCGCTCGGATTTGTGGAACGATACGGGTCTGAAAGACGCTCCAGATTCGCGACAGCAAATGGAGGTGGATTTTCTGAGCACTCTCAAAATGGGTATGTCGGGCGAGTTGTTTTGCAAATGACTCTTTCGTTTCCAATGCAAATTCGATCATATCCTCGCGGTTTCCTTCCTTGAGCTTGGTTTCGAGAGGAATCAAGGGATTCTCCTTTGGCTCACCGAAGCGTTGCAGCTCCCACAGTTTTTCGATTGTGCGTTTGTCACATTTTAACTCATCTCGATAACGGTCCAACAATTGCGCGAGGTGCGAGGATGGTGCAGGTGTTCCAAATTGATTGATGTTCGTAATTTCTGTCTTGTCGCGACCGACAACGTCGCCGAGAGCCTGATTACCATCCTGATGTATGGCCAGTTGCTGAGAGTCCTCGGAACCCATAGTGACTCAACCCACTTTCAGATTCAGCGCCGTTCGCTCTTATCCCCTCCAACAATGTCACGGCCAGCCGTGTTGCCGCTTTGCACCGTTGTGGTCGCGCGCTGGTATTTTGACTTGCAAATGCGGACGGTCACGACAGCGGACATAGTGGCTCCAGCGAAAACACCTGCGATGATTTCAATCCAGTCTTTGGCATTCATATTTATGGGGGTTGTTGGGTGCCGTTCTTTCCGGAGGAAAATATGGTGTCGTTGTGGCCTCGTCGATAATGAAAGTTGACCCGAGCAACGCCATTACGTCCGCGCTTATTCGTGATGATCACGGGTGGATGATTTCCGGGTCGCCGGGGCGGTGGAATGCTTGGAAATGGCGGAGATTCAAAGTGTAGAGGCGTTTGGCTCCGGCTTTCTTCGCGGCGACGAGGTGAAGGAAATCGAAAATGGCCGCTCCCCGCACGCCGCGCGACTGGCTCTCCCTCATCGCTGCCAGCATTTCCCGAGGCGTGAGCGTCACGACATCCAAATTGGGGAGGATGCTGTCATCGAGGAAACGGGTGGCGTCGGCGGGTGACAGGCGGTAGCCGGAGCGGCCACCAGTGATGGTATTGAAGGTCTCCGTGAGCGCGTGGGCGTAGATGCGAACGTCCGCTCCATCGAGCAGCGCATCGCAGGCGGCGTGGTGCGGTTCAGCCTCGGCGAGCGCGGCGACGAGGATGGTGGAATCGAGGAATGTAATCACTTGCGGGGGAAGGGGCGTGCCAGCCGTTCCTCATATTCCTCGCGGGCAGCCTTGAGCGCTTCCACTGCGCTGAACGGTCCGGCTCCGGCAATCACGAGGCGTTTGCCCTTGCGGACCAGTTTCACGTGCTCATCCGGCACGGGCGTCAGTTCGATCCTGTCGGCGACGACATCGGCGCTGAGTTTGTCGCCGGCCCGGAGATGAAGGCGCTCACGGAATGCCTTGGGCAGAACGAGGCGGCCTGCGGAATCAATGGTCACGGTTGCACTCATGGGAATTAAAATGGCATTGGGACTGCCATCTTGCAATCCACAAAATATGCCACGCAGATATGCGGGCGTGATTGAAAATCGATCGCAAGGAGAGATGCGATGCGGTGTGACTCGGCAGGCTGCTGGAGGGCCAAAGGCCCGGCAACAAGCCAGCCCAGGGCAACGCCCTGGGGTATGCGTTCACAGTCTGCAAAGCCCTGAA
>JAYTTC010000116.1:0-9223 GCA_043745255.1 Verrucomicrobiales bacterium | reverse complement strand
GCGTTGTGTTTCCAGGCACACAAACCCGGTTCATCCTGCCTTACGAGGCTTCACTTACGTTCAGGAATCCGTTTTGTTTCAGGCTTCCTCCCCACACGGCCTCACAGGCCATGCAGTTGCCTTCAACTCGTGGTTGCCTTCCGAAGGGCCCCACAGCGGTCTTTCACCGCCTAGCTCATCGCCATGTCCAACGCACCCATGAAGCTGATCCGCTCCCGCTCCTCCAAGCAACATTGCGTCGTGGTCCTCCGTCCAATAGCCATTGTCCCCTAGGATATAATCCGCCCCATCACCGCCGTGAATAATGTCATCATCGGGGCATGCCTCATCGATGATGATCAGAAGCGCCTCACTGCGATTCCCCTCAGCGGGGCCTCCCGCAGGATTTCGCAAGTGGAGCAAGACAGTCTGCAAGCGCTCCCCGCCATCGCCATCGCGTAAAATTGTAACGGGCACCGTCGACAACAAGCCCAATCCCCGGAAACGCACGATCTGTCGAACCACCAGGTAATCCTCGTTTGCCCAAGCGGTCCCATCACTCGTGAATAGTGCCGCCAGAACGGCATCAGCCCCTTCCGACCGATTCAAGACGATGCCAGCGATCCCCGTGCGCTCGCGGACCACGTACACCGGCGCATCGAAGGAGACGGACCACGGCCCGGGCTGCGGATTGGCCAGGTCAACAAGACCCGCATCAACGTTCACCCAATCGCGATGCGCACTAAGATCAAGATGCTGAACGCTAATCGCAGTTTGAACATCGAAATCACTATCAGTTTCGACCCTACTCCCAGCGACATTCGGAATCGTCAAATCATAGCCGTGAGGCGGAATGATCTGAACATGATACACACAAGGAGGCAGATGCTCGAAGTTGTAGGTGCCATCGGAGGCAGATAGAGTGGGGTCGACGATCTGGTATTGGTCGTTAAACAACGTGACTATGACCTGCGGAAGACTACCCAATGGGACGTCGTTTCTGATTCCATCGCTGTTCGTATCGTAAAAGAGCCGACCGGAGATTGAACCTGGGGCCGGAATGGATGCCACATTCAAGATCCAGCGCGGCGCGTAGGTGGCGCTGGCTGTTCTCAGCAATTGAGCTGTGTACGCCATTCCCTCACACGCCCCGCAGGCTCCCAGCCAGTGGCCCCCGATCAGTTCATCATCTCCTCCGCCACCATCCATCCGATCATCACCCATCCCACCAAAAGCGACGTCTGAGTTCGTCGAGTACTCTGAACCGACAGATTCGGGATCCACCCGCGGTACTGCCATCGAAGCGTATCCAATCCAGGGCAGCTGTCTTGAATCCAGTTGAACTTGAATCTCCACCTCAGCCCCACCTGAACTAGCCTCGTAACCAGAAGGCACAGTCGACTCGTCCACTGTTACTCGAACTGCACCGAGAAGCACGGATGCTCGATAAGAGCCCGTCACGTCTGTCACTCGATCCGTAGTCGTGCCTTGGCTATCCACGACATGCACGAGCACTCCGCTCAGACCGAACTCTCCTGAATCGTACGCGCCGTTGCCATTAGTGTCCTGGTACACTCGACCACTCAATGTCACCGGATCATTGTCCCTAACCGTTCCAGTCGCTACGCAATCCCCGAGGATCGCCGAACCGCTAACCACACCATCAAGGATCAGAAGAAACTTTTCATCAGGCTCGCTCAGAAAGTCCTGAACTGCTCGGATTCCAAAGCTGGTCGACCCGGTGCCGTGCCTGAGGGTCACGGTTCCGGTCAACTCACTCGTAAAATCATCAACTCGAAAAGCCGTTTGACTCACGACGCGGTAGCTAAAGGTGATGTCCTCATCACTCACCGTGCCTGTGGGCAGACTCACGACGAAGTTCAAGTCGGACCCTTCTGCCGCGCTGGCATCCGCAACCGATACGGTCGGCGGAGGATCATCGTCGAGAATCGTGACCGTCGTCTGTGTATACTGTCCTCGAGCCGGTCCCCCCGCTGGATTTCGAAGACAGAGCTGGATGGTTTCGTTCGGCTCGTGAGCCGCATCATCGTTCACTCGGATGCGCAATGTCTTCTCAGTTTCTCCAGGTGCAAATCGAATCAACTCTCGGGCGCCCCCAGAGCTCAGATCAAAGTCATCGGTGTAGTCGCCGGCACCAGGTCCACCGTACGTGGCTGTGCCACCTTTGCTCCATAACACCACCACAGCGTCAGAACTTCTATCAGCCCGAACGACCTTAAGATCGATAAATCCGTCCGACTCCCTCACAAAAAAACTAGACCAATCGAAGCTGACAGACCAGGGACCATGATCAAACGATCTCGGATCATCATCGTTGATCTTAACCTCGACATGATTGTCCCCGATAGTCGCGTCATTCGCTCCAAGAAGGTTTACAAAGAAGTCTTCTCCGGGGGTCTCGGTGCGGATGTCGCCTCGAACGAAGAAAGTCAGTTCACGACCCAGAGCGCCATAGACGCGATCCACTGTTTCCAGTTTGGAGTCGAAAACGTAGTCAGCTGTATTCTCAAAATCGGCATCCTCGACTGCCGTTCCGGGAGAGGTGGTGAGGGACACATGGATCGGTACGGCGCTGAACCCTTCGACACGGAGCCCAACACGCACAACCCGCAACCCAGCGTCTCCTTCCTCGGTCGTGGCGCTCCCGTCGATTGGCGGATACAGACTCACTCGAGGTGGTAGATCATCATACTCCACAGTGACCACACCAGGGGGCGACGGATCGCTTTCTGGATGGACCGTTTTCACGATGCTGTTCTTGATGATGCCAATTCCTTCGGCATCTCCCATCGTCACTTCTCCAAAAGCGTTCTCCTCCGCAGAGGTCGAGGAATGCGTGAATTCCACCAAACGGACCAGGAATTGCTCATCCAACTCATAATACTGATCGTTGTTAATGAGGACGTGAACCGTCTGCTCCACTTCAAGCCTCCGTAGCAGCATGAAGGTCGTCTCTTAGAGAGGAATCAAAGATTTTCCTCCATGGAATGAACTGCCTGTTGCCTGGGCCGCATGCGTTTCGTGCTACGCGCCACCGCCGCCACGAACGCGCTGGACCACGGCGCTGACTTCGCCGAAGTGCAGCAGTGCTCGGACACAACATTTCAACCACCAGGCTCTACGACCAACGAAAGAGCCGGTCGGAGAACTCACTCACTTTCAAGGCGGAGTATTGATTCGAGTGTTAATCCGTTCCTCAAGTGGCTTATTTGCAATGTCATCTAGCGGACAACACTCTCAGAATTTTACTCGCGTGATGCCTTGGTAATGACGATATTGCAGTAATGACGTCAATGTGGTAATGTATAGATATGACAACATCGACACTGACAGACAAAGGGCAAACGACCGTGCCGCAGGAAATCCGCGAAGCGATGGGAGCCGCACCACGGCAACGCCTGGCGTGGGAAGCGCAGAAGGATGGCTCAGCCGTCGTGCGCTTGGTGCCTAGCGTGATGGAACTGGCCGGTTCATTAAAATCGAACGTGCCATTCACCACTATCCGCGAAGAGACGGAGGCAGCAACGGACGCCTGGGTCAGTGAGTCCTTAAAACCCAAGCGCCGATGAGTGCTCCTCGTTATCACGTCGATTCGAACATTCTGCTTCGCTTTCTGACCGGAGAGCCACCTGCAATGTTCGCAGCGGCCTCAGCGTTCATCGAGAGCGCCGAACGTGGTGAGGTGGCGCTTGAATTGTCGCCCCTGGTTCTCGCCGAGACCGCTTTCACGCTGGAATCGTTTTACAAGCGGCCACGAAAAGAAGTCGCCAAGACTTTGCACACGTTCGTCAACCGATTGGGAATCCGGCTTGCGGAGAAAGAACTCCTTCTTGATGCGTTGGAGCGAGTTCAGAAAACCGGGATACATCTGGTTGATGCGTATCTCGCCGCGTCTTCCGTCGAATCGAAACTGCCAGTGGCTTCCTTCGACCGAGATTTCGACAAAATTCCACACGTGCAGCGCTTCGAGCCTAAGGCATGAAGAATGCGACAGAAAGCATCCTCATTCTGCGAGGCGCTTCGACACAATCCTGGAAGCTGCCGGTATCAAGGTTCTGACATTGCCACCCCGGAGCCCAAATCTGAATGCGCATTGCAAACGTTGGATCCGTTCAGTGAAATCCGAACTCATGGAGAAGGTGATCCCGTAGTGTCCACAAATTCGAACGACGATATTTTAATGCGGCTTTTCGGTAGTAGTAGTTCAACAGGCCGCCAAGCCTTTCACGACGGTGCACTGAACCTTCGGCTGGGAAAATCGCGAACTCAGGCCGGATGATTTTATTCTCGAGTCCCTGGTGGTTTTTCTCCTGATGATAATGTTCAACGAACTCTGAAACTGCTTTTCGCAAGGACGATTCCCCAAACAGGATCATGTTATCCAAACACGACTCTTTGATCGTGCGAACGAAACGTTCGGCATACGCATTCAAGTTGGGCGACCGCGCCGGGGGCTCTACACCAGTGCTCCTCAAGGTCTCCCGAAACTGCTCAGTGAACAGAGATGACCGGTCCTGGATCAAGAACCGACAGCCCAGCAGAAACCCGTCTGCGGCGTCCGTTAGGTTGCGCGCCATTTGGTTCATCCACTGACCGTCCGGCTCAGGAATGATCCCAGCAATTCGGACTTCCCGCGTCGCCAAACGAATCACAAACAGGATGTGGTAGCGAAACAGCCCCGTGGGCGTCCACACTTCGGCCGTGAAGAAATCGGTAGCGGCTATGACATCCCAGTGAGCTCGTAAGAACTCCTTCCAGGTCATCCCTTTCCGGCGTCCTCGTGCTGGCTCAATGCCCGCTTCCCGAAGAATCTTGGCAATCGTCCCACGTCCCACCTCGTGTCTCAAGTTGGCCAGAGCTCCTTGGATGCGTGTGTAGCCCCACGAACGATTCTCGCGGGGCATCTTTACGATCAGTTCCTTCAGATCACCAGCGGTTGGAGGCCGACCTGCTCCGCGGTTCTTGGTCCCGTCGTGCTTCTTGGCAATTAAACGACGGTGCCAGGAAAGCAGAGTGTCTGGAGTAACGATGCTGGCAAACTGTAGAAGTCCTTTCCGGCCCACCGACTTGCCTTTGAGAGCCAACCTTCGGCGCTGGTCATCGGTAAAACGAGGACGTTTGCCCAATTGCTCCTGGAGAACCCGTACCTCCTCCTGCAGGTATTCGATGACGGCTTGCTGCCGGCGGTTCATCCAGCCAGCAAAGCAAACCAGCAGAAACGACACGGGATTCATCGCAAGACTATCCCTCTATCGGTCGCTAACGACCAGCTTTGCTTTGGAACCTGAGAGCTCGAGAGGTCTCTCAACACCCGCAGTATCAACTGATTCGGTTCGTTAGAATTCTCGGACACTGCGGGGTCGCTACTACACCGCTTACGCCCAGAGGACTAGGTGAGCTACAGCTCTTCGATCCGAAAGAACCGCGCCGCGCCTGTGATCTTCC
This sequence comes from Verrucomicrobiales bacterium, assembly GCA_043745255.1. GTDB lineage: Bacteria > Verrucomicrobiota > Verrucomicrobiia > Limisphaerales > UBA11320 > UBA11320. The sequence continues at coordinate 3,778 of JAYTTC010000116.1, read as the reverse complement.
AACCCGTCAGGGTCGCGCTTCCATCTGAGAGCGTGACGATTTGCTCGACGACCCAGCTGGCATCCGCCCCGATCCGAGTAGATGAATAGACCCGATACTTGGATCCAACCTGTCCGGTAACCACGAGAGCCACGGTGCCATCCTGTAGCAGCTGCGCTGCGATCCAGGGAGCGTCAGGGCTCAGAGCCACCGCACGATAAAACACCGGAGTCAGGGAACTCTCTAAGCCAAGGAGATCCTGCACCAAATCGGCATGCGCCACGCGTCGATCGAGGCTCCAATCACCGGCTAACAGACTCAAATCAGAGTGCTCGATATCGTAGCTGCGTCCGGGCGTTGCGAACAGCCTCAGGAAGCGATCGCCCTGGGCGTCAACCAAGGCCTCCAGCAGCGGCTCATCGTTGATCACCGCGACGCGACCGGGCACGGTGAAGATGGCGTCGATGGAGGTGCCGTTCGGCCGGCGGGTCTTCACTTGATCCACCGGCAGCCGAATGAAGGAGGAACCCTGACCCGGGCTGGCTGTCACGCTCAGATAGCCCAACAGATTCGAGCCGCGGATCGCCTGGCCCACCTGGCTGTTGATCAGCACCCGGAGGCGGTTGGAGGAGACCACAACCAGGCTCGAGGAGCCCACCACGGAGCCCATGTCGTTGAGCACGAATCCGCCGAGGCGATCGTTGGGATAGCTCACCTGGAAGCTGAGGTTGGTAAGGCCCGCCGTGCTGGTCAGCGCGATCGGGATGCGGCCCTGCTGACCGACTATGGCGGCTCCCTGCCCCAGGACGACCTCGGAGAAGTCACCCACGGTCACCACGAAGCTGCGCGCGTCGGAGAGGGGCGGAACCCCGCTATCGGTAACGCGCACCGTGATGGTGTAGACACCTGGCGCCTGGTTGCGGGTCGGGCGCCAGTAGAAGGCACCGCTGTCCGGATCCACGCGGGCATTCGACGGAGCGCCTGGGTCCAGGCTGTAGGTTAGCGATTGGGTTGCCAGCTCGGCGTCCGTGGCGTTGTTGGTGAAGCTGATCACCTGGCCGATGACCGCCGAGTAGTCGGGGATCGGAGTCAGAGTGGGGGCGCTGTTGGGCCCGCGACGGCTCCAGGTGGTGGTCACCGTGGTCGCGCCTGGGTTGCCCGCGGCATCCTGGATGCCGGAGAGATCGACGGAGATCTTGTAGGCGCCAGCCACGTCGGTGAGGGAAGCAAGACCGCCGATGCGGTAGAGGTTCCCGGAGACGGGAGTCACCGTGACTCCGGCGTTGACCAGATTCGCGCCGCCGCTGCGCTGCAGCGTGACGTCAGCCCGGGTGAATGAGGAGGGAGTGATGCCCTCCGAGAACTGGATATCCACGTAGGGAACCGGTGTGTCGCGTGGATCGGGCGAAACGCTGCCCAGCACCGCCGTGGGCTGGCCGACATCCACGAACACTTCGAGCTCCACCTCCGGCGAGACATTCGCCGCAAGATCGACGGTGCGGATGCGCAGGCGATGCGCGCCGGGCGTCGCGAGCGGAAGCGGAACCGCGAACGCCAGCCCGTTGGTGGTGGTGGCGGCGATCTCCCGCTGCACGGTGACATCCAACACGCGGACGGTGAGATTCGACTCACCCAGGCTGCCCTGGAGGACCGGGTTGAGGGTGTTGATGAGGCCATCCGTGGAGGACACCCCGAGATCGGGCACGAGCTGGAGCTGCGCGGGCACCGAGGGTTTGGTGGTATCCATGACCCAGGTGACCGAGCTGCTGCCAGCTCCGGGATTGCCCGCGGGATCGTGGATGCCGGAGGCGCCAATGGTGAATAGATACGTCCCTTCCTGGCCGACCACCCAGTTGAAGTTGGCGACCCGATAGGTCAGCGGGCCCACGCGTGAAACGGTGACGGCACCGGTGATGAGGTTGGGCCCGGCATTGCGGGTCAGCTGCACATCCTCGAAGGTGAAGCTGGCTGGATCGATCGGCTCGACGAAGGTTACGTCGAGCGACTGGACCACGATGCTCCGCGGATTGTCACGGAGCGCCTCGATGGAGTCGATTCGCGGGCCGCCCGTGAGCATCTGCCACGAAGAGCTGTTGAAGCCGAGTCCGGCGACGCCGGCAGCATCCGAGATCCCGCTGCCGGATACGGTGAGGGTGTAGCGTCCCGCGCCCTGGGTCAGTGCACCGAGGCCGGTGAGCAGGAAACGATCCGGTGCAGAGGAGGTGATGGAGACCGTACTGTTGATGAGATTGGCGGGGTTCCCCTCCCGAACGAGATTGAGATCCTGTCGATCAAAGCTGCCTGCGTCGATCGCGCGGGAGAACACCACTTCCACGGAATCCACGGGAATGTTGCGCACGGCCGGAAGAACCGGACCGACGCTGAGCACCACCGGCGCATTGCGACCGCGAGCCCATCGGGCGGACAAGGCCGCGACCCCGTTGTTGCCGCCGTAATCCTGGATCCGGGTGGCGTCCACCGTGAGCTCGTAGTTGCCGTCGGCTGCGGTCACAGAACCGGGGAGGGTGATCACATAGCGGGCGTTGCCGCTCTGAACAACCGAGACGGAGCCACCCACACCGAGGTCCGCGCCGTTGCGGGTCAGGGTGACGGCCGAGCCAAGGAAAGTAGTGATATCGATCTCCTCGCTGAAGGTCACCGCTACCTGGGTGACCGGCAGGTCAGAGGAGCCGGGATCGATGGTCTGCACCGACGTCAGCTGCGGGGGCACTGAATCTATGGGCCGATAGTAGAGCGTATACGACCCGGTGCCGTTGTAGTCCAGCAGGTGCAGGGTGTGCTCGCGCACCACCCCGGCGATGGTGGACGGGAAGGTGCGATCGGTCGTCCAGATATTCGGGCCGACCTTGAGCACCTTGCCGTCGGACCGGATGGCCTTGAATAGCGAGAACCCAGGACCGGGATCCGGCATCTCGAGATAGCTCCAGGCACCAGGCTGGTTCGCGGTGATGGTGACGCTGCGGCTACCGATGCTGATGCCGCCGCTGGCATGTCCACCGGAGACCAGAAGAACCTCCTGGATGGAACCATCGCTCATGTAGAGGCGGTCCGGCAGGCTGTCCGGGTCGGGCGTGTCGTTGACCAGGAAGTCCGGCAGGGCGTCGTCGCCTGCGCGATCGGCGAGCACGGGATGAATGAGTTCGTGGATCTCCACGCTGTCGATCAGCGAGAGGTTGGTCGACCCGAGCGAATCGATGTGTTCGAAGGTCGCCTTGTAGTCGATGAATTTACCCTGCAGCGAGGAGAGCAGGATCCACTCGCCCACCTGGGACCTGCCGGCATCAATGTCGCCCATGTTCACCGTGAGACTGGCCGAGAGATCGTTGGAACCCACGCGCAATCCGATGATCTTGAAGTCGATCAGGAGACCCTTCTGGTTCTCAATGATCTTGGGCTGGGCGGAGGTGATGCGGAAGTTCTTCGCAGCACCGGCTCCGTTGTTCTTCACCAGCAGGCCCAGGTAGAACGGCTCTGCGGGCTCGATCTCGTCGGTGAAGGGATCGTCGCTGTAAACATTCCGGGACTGGAAGTATTTCAGCGCGAGACGGGCCTCGGGATAGACCGTGATGGCGTCGGAGAGGAGCGGTGCGATGATCTCCTCGCCGTTCTCGATGTAGCGGATGGTGCCGCCGATGCGATAGATCCTGGGGGCATCCGGTGCGGCATCGCGCGTGGGGATGAAGGTGTAGGCGGCGGAGCCATCGGCGCCTCCGGCCAGGGACCCGGTGCCTGAGACGTCGCCGAATCCGATGATGTCCGGCCCGCGGATCACGAAGCG